>DAOSWV010000012.1:0-7358 GCA_035380125.1 Oscillospiraceae bacterium | reverse complement strand
CTGACTCGAAATCAAATGCGGTGTTTGGAAGCGCAGGGCTGAAAAACCTTGATACGGCGGGGTTTCTGCCGGGTAGTTGAAAACAAAATACGGTGAGTTCTCTCCATCAGTTCTCTCCAAAGCGCAAACCTTTGAGAATTGATGTTGAAGATAGATACGGAGAGGTATCGAAGCGGTCATAACGGGGCTGACTCGAAATCAGTTTGGGAGCAATCCCACGTGGGTTCGAATCCCACCCTCTCCGCCAAGCAATCAAGCGGTTTCCCTTTTTTGAGGGAAATCGCTTTTTTGCTTTTTCGGAGCCAGTTCTCTCCACTCTAAGGAGAGAACTGGCTTTGCCGTTCATTCCGGCAAAGCGGCGGTCATACCCATCGCGGGTTGCGCCTCAGGCATTTTCAGCCCTGTTATCATGGCCTGTGCCGAAGAAATCTTGGAATTGAAATCCAAGTGCGCGTAGATATTGGCCGTCGTGGAGAAATCGCTATGTCCTAACCATTCCTGTATCTGCTTCATTGGTACGCCATTGGCAAGCAGCAAACTCGCGCAGCTATGCCGAAGATCGTGAAAACGGATTTTCCTCAAACCGTTCTTTTCAAGCAGCAGCGGAAACGATGTAGTCAGATAACCGGGCTTTAGGAGGTTTCCCATCTCATCCACGCAGATGTATCCGAGATAATCCTTGTTGTATGAGCGCCCGCAGAGTTTCATGTTCTGCTCCTGCTTGGCCTTGACATCGAGCAATCGTTCCTTGAACACTTGCACAAGGGGAAGCGTTCTCATGCTCGACTTTGTTTTCGTGGTGTCCGAAGCGACTAATACCTGTTTCCCATCGAGGTTGCAAGTAGTGACGGTGTGGCGAATGGTAATGGTTTCGTTGGCAAAGTCAATCGCGTCCCATTTAAGGCCGATGACCTCGCTCCGGCGCAGTCCGTAGAAAGCGCCCAACAGGATAGGCAGTTCAAGCCTTGTTCCCGCCGCTGCTTCAAAAAGACTGTTCATCTCATCGCTGTCGTAGAAGCTGCCGACGAACCGTTCCATCTTGGGGCGGTCAATCTTGTCGGCGGGGTTTGTAGGGATAAGGTCTGTCCTGACCGCATACTTCAAAGCACGATGGATTATCACATGGTAGTGAATGACGCTGCTCGCCTTAACCCGTTTGAGCTGTTGGGTATAGAACTCCTGAATGTCTCGCGGCTGCAAGCCAATCAGGGTCAACTCCTTGGGCTTAAAGTACGGGATTATCGTATTCTTAACCATCGAGGAATACGATGCGTAGGTGGTCAATGCGACTGACCCCTTGGCTATCTCCAGCCATTCGGTGAGGTAATCGACAAAGAGCATATCCTCCGCGACGGGAACATAGTCGGCCACAAAGGTCTTTCGTGCTTCTTGAAGCATTGTCTCGGCTTTCCGCTTGTTGCCCTTGATAGGCAATCCTGTCGGAACCCATTTAGTCTTTCGCTTGCCGTCTCTGTCGCTGTAACTGAGAACGATGTAAAACAAGCCTTTTTTCTCTTGTAGGTGTCCTGCTACCATAATCTGTACCTCCTTTACTTGGCAGCCGGAGACAACCTACCGTTGACAAGAACATAATATGCCAAGCGGTAGGTAATCTCAAGTTTGTCGCGTTCACATAGCCTGCCTGACTTCAGACCCGATTTTGAGATAGGTCAGCAAGTGGGCTTTCGGAATACGATAGCTGCGTCCGACCTTGAGGCAAGTGATCTCTCCGTTTCGGAGAAGCTGGTAGCCGGTTTTCGTACTGACGCCGAGAGCAGCGGACATCTGATTGATGTCGAGCACGTCCGGGTACTCTTTGAGCATCAGGTTATATGCGTCTTTAGTTGAGAGGATAGTATTCAATGTTTTCTCCTTTCCATAACGAAAGACGGGTTTCCCCGCAGAAGTTGAATAGATGTCGTATTTGCCACGCCTCCCCGACAACTGGGGTCTTTACAGGCCGTCTCTGGCGAGACTGTCATAGTTCCATGATGCCGCTGCTTGTAGGGCTGGCGCACATCACAGGACTCCGCCTCAAGTCTGTGGGCGGGCGTGAGCAAGTTTCATTATCTTCCGCGCTGTCATCGCGCCCGGATTGCCTGTCCGGGGTCAAGCCTATACGCTGATCGCTCTGGTGTTTCCACTGTCATCGCGGCGCGGCTTGTTTCGCTATCACGCGGGGTTTGTGCCTGTAAAAACGTATATGAAGTTGTCAAGGTTCGGCGAAAGAAGAAAAGTCCTCTCACTTCTAAAGCCGAAAAAAACGGGGTTTGAGCCATTTTATTTTTCATCTCCGACAACTTTTTTTAGATACCTGAGTATGCGCCGCCTACGGTTGTTGATCGTTTTTTGCGGAAGTCCGCTTTTATCTTGGTACTCCCGTTCCGTTAAACCATCGAAGTACAGCGCGTGGATAAGGTCATAGTCGCTACTTGGCAGGTTCTCTACTGCGTCAGCAACCATCTCGACCATCATGTTATGGATGACTTCATCTTCGACGTTGGTGAGAATATCGACGATGAGTTCCTCGCCGGAATACTCAGCACAGTCAGCGGCGTTATATGAAAACTCATTGTGCAGTTCTGCTTCCTCGGCAAGATACTTTTCCCTCCGGCGCTGCCGCTGGTAGTCACGATAGGTTTTCTCATCCACTTCCAGCAGATAGCCGTGGAGCTTCACAAAGCGCCGGTTCTCATATCCGGGCTTCCATCTGCCGTTCTCTACAAGCTCGTTTGTCGGCGCTTCCTGATAGCTGCCGTTTACAAGCACAAACCCGTTCTTCTTGTTCGTATCCATTTCAATCCTCCAAATAGTATGTTTGTGTTGGGCTGCCGGTGTCGGAGGCTACGGATACTTGTCCGCATACGATTCCCATTGAAACATCTCTTTTCCTTTCCGCTACGGAGAGCCGGAAAGGACTAAAGAGAACGGGGCCGCATGACCTGAAACAAGCGAAGTCGCACATGGACAGCTTTTGCATATAGCAATAGCGTTCCTTGTCATGCGGCTTCAGGTGTCTCGATATAGTCATATCGGCCCCGTAGCACTGCCACGAAGATATTTAGTTGTAAAGCTGCAAGCCGGGTTTAGTGTCTCTTTCTGCGCCAGCTCACAAGGTCAATTACCATTTGTCGTCCGCATTTATCGCACTTGCCGTCGATGTGTCCTCTTGTGTCGGGGTACTTGCGCGTAAGCAAGCGGCCACAGTACGGGCATCGGATGTCCTTTGGTTTTATTCCCTCAACCGCTGATCTGGAGACGCGAACTTTCTCCAGCGTTTCGGCTGTCGGAGTATTACATACTGTCCTCATCGTTTACCACCTCCAATGGGTCAGAAAACTCGTTGTACGGCTTCTCCACGATATATCCGAGCTGACGCAGCCGGATGACCATAGCGGCTTTTGAAACCTCCAGAGCACCGCACAAGTGTGTTAGTATCAGTTTGTCGTTACTCGCAAAATGGTTCTCATAGCTTGTCAGGCTACGGCCACGGGCGTACTTCTCCATAAGCAGCTTAACGCTGTTGGGCGGCATAATCAGAGCGGCTCCGAGAGCGTTTGCTTGCCATTCGCTCCAGTCATCCTTCGTAACGAGTTCCCGCAGAGAGTATGAACGTCCCGCGTATTGCCGCAATAGAGACTGCTGCTGCTCGTCAGGTTCCTGCCGGAATAGAATCTGATGAGAGCACTCATGGGATATTGTGAAGCGGCGTCGGCCTTTGTTGCTGTCAGGCTGAGAGAATGGCTTTATAAGGCTGTCATCAATCAAAATGGTGTTCTTGGCCACCTTGATAATCTGCTTGTCCATGTAGCGTTCCAACTCAACCTCCACATCGGCATAGGTCGTCAGACCGAGAACATCGCCGTTATCCGACAAGCGGGTGTATGCGACGTTCAAGCCAAGGCAACGCGAGGCAAATGCCTCTATGTCAATCGGATGGACGTGGTTCGCATCATCCGGCAATGCGCCAAGATAGTCTTTGAGTATGGCTTCTGCCAAGTCCTCAATGTTTGCGAGGGATAGAATCATCAGTTTCTTGCTCCTTATGAGTACATCATGCCGGGCATGATAATGTCGTGGCTGCTATGACCGGGGAGTTTCATTTCTCCCAAGAGCGCAGCGGGATAAACAGCCCACTTCCCAAAGCGCCCACGAATGTCCTCAATTGCATCTTCCAGCTTGTCACGCTTCTCCCGTTTCTCGGCATCATCGAAAAGGATAAGCTGCTGGGGTGTTTCCTTGGGAATGAGATTGATTGCACGGACGGTCACGGCTCGAACATCCGTGTGCCAGCGGTAGTTGGTGTCAAAAAGCCTCCTTGCAAGTGCGGCTATCTCCATAGAGCTTTGCGTTGCTATTTCAAGGGGCGCTTGGTACTGTTTGTACGCCAGCCCATTGTCCTTTACGGTAATCTGTACCCCTTTGGCGCAGAGTTCGTGAACACGGAGCTTATGCCCTATGTCCTGAGATAAATGGAGCATCACTTTCCATACTTCGTCGGGCGTTTCAAGGTCAGCGTTACAGGTAATACCGTGACCGATTGACTTCACCGGCGAATGAAAGCCTGATTGCATGACGCGGGAGGTGTCCGCGCCGTTGGCATAAACCCATAGCTGCTCTCCGTTCTTACCGAGCTTGCTCCGCAGAAAATCCGGCGAGGTCTTTGCGATGTCCCCTATGGTGTGGATGCCATAGGAGGACAGTTTCTTTTCTGTTGCCCGTCCAACGTAGATCATCTCCGACGCTGCAAGCGGCCAGACTTTCTCTTTATACTCGTCATGGCTTATCGTTGTGATGGCGTCGGGCTTCTTCATATCCGAGCCCAATTTTGCGAAAATCTTGTTAAACGAAACGCCTATGCTCACCGTCATTCCAAGTTCCTCGCGCACGGTCTTTCGTATTTCCTCTGCTATTGAAAGTCCGTCGCCGTAAATGCGTTGGCTGCCGGATACGTCCAACCAGCACTCATCCATGCCAAAAGGCTCTACCAAGTCGGTGTACCGCTCATATATGGCGCGGGTGAGCTTTGAGTATTTGAGATACTGCTCGTACTGCGGGGCAACCATTATGAGGTTTGGGCAGCAGCGTTTCGCTTCCCAATTCACCATGCCGGTTTTCACTCCGGCTCGCTTTGCCAATTCTGACTTTGCGAGAACAATGCCATGTCTGTCCTCTGTTGACCCGCATACCGCAACCGCTTTATCTCGCAGCGCCGGATTAAGCATCGTCTCCACGCTGGCATAAAAGCAGTTCAAGTCGCTGTGCAAAATAGCCTTTTCCAAGTATTTTTTCACCTCCCCACTTGACAATGAACTCCGTTTCGTGTATTCTGTAAACACGAACCGTCATTCGCCTTGCGGTGATTTTGATTATAGCGAATATCGGTTCGTGTGTCAAGGGGTTAGCGAAAAAAATTCGTTCTCGAAGGAGGCCATACAAAAATGCAGTATGGAGAGAAAATCAGAGCTGCTCGTGAAGCAGCGGGCATGACACAGAAACAACTGGCCGAAGAAGTCGGAGTCACCGTCCGCACCATCCAGCTTTATGAAGCAAATGACCGGCAGCCCAAAAACGCTACTGCACTCATCACAATGGCTCATGCTCTCGGCGTCGATACCGATTATTTTCTTTCGGCGCAGGAGATTGACCGCATAAAGGAGGAAGAAGCGTTCCTTGCCGAATCCGCAGAGAAGTTCGGGTCAAGGGGCAAGGCACAAGCGCAGCTTATCCTCAATCAGACTACTGCGCTGTTTGCCGGTGGCGAACTGGACGAAGCGGACAAGGATGCTTTCTTCCAAGCTATGAGTGAGATATTCTTTGACGCCAAGAATCAGGCGAAGAAGTACACGCCCAAGAAATACAGAAAGTCGGATAATAGCCAAGAATGAGTGAAGTACGTTTTTTCGTACAGCACTTGTGGTAGGCTATATTAACGACATCCGACCTAAAGGAGGTGGGCTGTGTGCAGAACGCAATTATTCAAGAGATCGAGCGGCTAAAAAAGCGATACGGGACTTCAAACCCGTATGAGCTGATAGACGCTCTGAATATCCATCTGATTTGGAAGAACAACTTGGGAAAGCTGAAAGGCTTTTACTATGTTGTTTTGCGTGAGCGGTATATCGTGATAAACGACAGGCTCCATGAGCGTGACAAGTTGCTTGTTGCCGGACATGAGCTGGGGCATGACAGGCTCCACCAGAGCTTGGCCAAGGTTGCCCCCTTAAAGGACTTCATGCTGTACGACATGACCTCTCATGCAGAGTATGAAGCAAACGTGTTTTGCTCTGAACTGCTGATTGAAGATGAACTCATTGCGGAGTGCATCGCGGATGAAATGGACTACTTCCAGATGTGCAGCACGGTCGGCTTCAAGCCGCAACTTGTCACGTTCAAGCTCTATGGCATGATGCAGCGTGGGTATCCGATAAACCTCCCCGAAAGTCCAAACAGCAATTTCCTTAGAAAGTGAGGGTGACGGTACAGCTATGGAAAGCATCAAGGTCTATGTGCCGGTACTCGCTGCTTTTGCCGCAGACGGCAAAATGATACCCCGCCGTATCCGTTGGGAGGACGGCGAGGTCTACGAAATAGATAAAGTTCTTGACTGTCGCCCAGCCGCCGCTTTGAAGGCTGGAGGTCAAGGAGACAGATACACGGTGCAGATCGGCGGCAAACAAAGCTATCTGTTCTTTGAGCATAACACAGATGTGAGCGCAAGGGACATTGGCCGCTGGTTCGTTGAGAGACGCTGACAATGGAGAGCATCAGAATATGGCGCTAAAGAAAATCACGCTGATTTCCAACAATATTTGCTTTGGGCCGGAACCGTCCCCGGAGGATGAGGTGGAACAACGTCTCACCGTAAACTCAAAAGGGCAAGTTTGGTTTACCGGGTATGCCTATGCCAATGGTTTTGGACAATATGCCCCAAGTCGGCGGCTTCGGATTGCCATCGGAGATAAAGCGGCGAACAAGGTTCTATCGCTCGTTGACCGCTACTTCCAAGGAGATTATCTTTGCTGCTATGCAACGGATGTGGGCGACTGGACGATAGAGCTGGCTTATACCGATGGAACGAAACGAAAGGAAACGGGTTCGCTTTGCGAGGATCTAACAGTGGATACCATTGGGTTATCAGACTACATACGGCAAAGCATACCGATAGACAACCTGTTCGTTTTCGATGGGGCAATCTATCAAGATGATGAACAAGAGTAAAGGCGCGGGCAAGCCTCCGCGCCTTTACTCTTGCTTTTTGCCGATATGATAGTATATGAATAATCCACGAAACGCTGCAAACGGCCGTGTCAAGTAATGTTCGCAAAAAGGGCGCCTGAAAAATGAATTTAAGCTGC
>DAOSWV010000011.1 GCA_035380125.1 Oscillospiraceae bacterium | reverse complement strand
AAAGCGCCCCGATGTTTTTCGACGGCGGCGGCGTGACCCTGACCGGCGGCGAACCCACGCAACAGTTTGAGGCGGTTAAAGAGTTGCTCACCCGCTTGAAATCAGAGGGCATTCACACGGCCATTGAAACCAACGGCACCCATCCGCGTCTGCCGGAACTGTTCCCTGTGATCGGCCAGCTGATGATTGACTTCAAGCACCCCGACGACGACATCCACCGAACCGTGACGGGTGTCGGCAATCAAATCATCAAAGAAAATATGAAAAAAGCGACCGCTCAAAAAAAGCGCATCGAACTCCGAATCCCGCTGATCGGCAGTTTCAATACCTCTGACGAGGCCTTACAAGGCATGATCGATTTTTTCAAGACATTGAATCCCGATTTTTTCACCGTCGAACTGCTGCGCTACCACGAATACGGAAAGCCCAAATGGCAGGCCTGCGGCATGGACTATACGATGGACGAAACCGCAAATATTGATTCCCAAACCCTGAACCGTTTCCGCGATGCATTTCAATCCTCCGGTTTTCGTGTTATCAGTACCTAATATTGTAGGGGCGGATATCATCCGCCCGCACCGGCATGATGCCGGTTTCATGTCACCGCCCGCATACATAAAAAGAACCCATGGATGATTGTCATTCTGAGCGAAGTCGAAGAATCTCGGACTGATAAAGGTTTAAATGACTACTCATGCACAAAGGAGCCGATTCTATGAACGCCGCCGTCTTGTCACCCGAAAAACTCACCCAAAAGGCAAAACTGCTTTTCAAAGAAGAACGCCATACCAACCGCCTCGACGGCTGGTTTTATATCAATGAAATCCGACGGGACTGCGACGCCAAATTCGACGGTCAGCCCGCCGAACTCAAAGCCGCGAACACGCTCAAGGCCATCGCCGAAAAATTGCCGATTTCCCTCAGCGAAAACGCCATTTTCGCCGGAACTCAGCGCGACGCCTTTGCGCGCAGTTATGCGCTGATCAATCCGACCTTCACAGTCGAGTCCTTTTCGGGCTACTGCGACCCGACCGCCGTGTTCAATGACATCGAACCCGAGGGCGATCTCACACAAAAGCGCATCGACGAATTGCGTGCCTACAATTCCGACAGCGCCTATGTCCAAGCGCTTGCTGAGACCTACCGACAGGTCACCGAATACACCGGCGAGGTCTGTTTCTTCGTCGAGCAGGTGACCGGCCATGTCATTCCCGACATGAGGGTGATTCTGGCGCAGGGCATTGAGGCCGTAACCAAACAAATCGATCAAAAGCTTTCCGTTGAAACCGACCCCGAGCGCAAAATCAACCTCACAGCGATGAAAATCTCATTGGAAGCGATACTAATATTGGCCGCCCGATATGCCCAACTCGCCCGAAAACAAGCCGAGACCGCAGACGATGTGCGTAAATCCGAACTTTTATTATTAGCCGAAACGCTTGAAAAAGTCCCCGCGAAGGGCGCGGTCCATTTATACGAAGCCATACAAAGTTTTATTCTGTTGTGGCAGGTGATGTGCATCGAGCAGTCCCCGAACCCGTTTGCTTTCTCGGTCGGCAACGCAGACCGGATTTTCGAACCCTACCGCAAAGTCGGCAATACAGATCGTGAGACCGCCGCCGCATTGTTCCGCCACTTATTGGTGTTTTTCAACATCGGCGACCGCAGCTGGGCCATCTCCCAAAACGTCCTGATCGGCGGCAAAGACACCGCGGGTAATGACCTGACCAACGACTGCACCTATGCGCTGCTCGACGCCTATTACGACATGAACCTTCCGCAGCCGATTCTCTCGGTCAAACTGCACCAAAACACGCCCGACGCACTCTATCAGGCACTCGGCAAGTTCTTTTTTACCCCCGGTTGCCTCACGCCTTCCCTGTTCAACGACGACGCTCTGTTCCCGATCC
This sequence comes from Oscillospiraceae bacterium, assembly GCA_035380125.1. Classification (NCBI taxonomy): domain Bacteria; kingdom Bacillati; phylum Bacillota; class Clostridia; order Eubacteriales; family Oscillospiraceae; species Oscillospiraceae bacterium. The sequence goes on along the minus strand of DAOSWV010000011.1, from coordinate 106,870 downwards.
TTGCCTCCGCCGGCGTCGAACAAGCTGACCTTCCGGATTATTCGGTCGCGGGCTGTCAGGAGCCGCTCGTCATGGGCAAGGACAACGGCAACACCACCAACAGTTGGCTCAACCTCGGTAAAATCCTCGAACTGACCCTGCTCGACGGCACCTCCGCGATCTCCGGCAAACCCATCGGCCCCAAAACCGGAACCACCAATGCTTTGGAACGCCTAAAAAATATCCGAACACTCTTTTATCAAAACGTCGGATTTTACACCGCTGAGATGCGCAAAGCGGCCAATAACGCCACCAAAGCGCTGTCTTTATTACCGGTTCCGTTCATCAGCACCTTGATGGGCGGCATCGAGACCGGTTACGACATGCGCGACGTCGAACATCAAGGCACCAAATATAACGGCAGCGGCTGTTTGATCCACGGCCTGACCGTCGTCGCCGATTCCTTCATCGCCATCGACACCTTGCTGCGCGAACGCCCGCAGGACGCCGACCGCCTGATCGAAGCCCTGCGCACCGATTTTGAACATGACGAGGAACTCCGGCAGTACCTGACCGCCTGCCCGAAATTCGGCAATAACCTCGATCTGCCCGACCGAGAGGCCAAACAAGTCACCGAAACCGTCGCGGATATCGTCGCGTCCCAGAAAAACCTGTTGGGCAACCCGTTCCGCCCCGATTTCAGCACGCCTTCCACCCATCTGCTCTACGGCTACTGGGTCGGTGCGACGCCGGACGGACGCAAAGCCCGCGACATGCTCAACTACGGCACCGATCCGCTCTACGGCGACGCCCAGAACGGGCTCGGCTTTCGGATGCTCTCGGGATTTTGCCTGCCCTATTGCAAAATGTGCGGCGGTTATGCCTCTCACTTCGGCATCGACCCGAAATATTTCAAAGGCGAGACCTATGAGGATAAGGGAATTGAATTTAAAACCCGGGTCATCACGCCGCTGTTTTTCAACCCGAAAAACGCGGAACATTCCCCGTTTTATCTCTATGTCAACGTCACGACCGCCGAAATTCTGCGCAAAGTGCTTTCCAACCCGAAAAAATACGCCCCGAGCGGTGTCTACATCATGCGCATCCACGGCACTTTCGTCAATTTCCTCGACCTCTCCCCGGCCATCCAAAACGACATCATCACCCGCCTCGATCCGCAGTCGACTTCAATATAGGGGCAGTAGGGGCGGATATCATCCGCCCGCCGTCATGATGACGGTTTCATACGCGTTGTAAAATCTTCATTCCATTGGGCCTGATAGTGCATGCTTCCACGCTTGGTGCTTTCACAAGAACCGTCTTTGCGAGGAAAAGCGCGAGGTGAAGCCTCACGCTTTGACGAAGCAATCCAGAAATGAAGCCTTCAAATACGCATCGGTCCGGATTGTCGCGAGATTGAATCCCCTCATAATGTCGATTGACTTTTCGGGCACAGCTCTCTGCACTCACCCGCAAAACGCAATATAAAAGGAGCAGCAACATGAACGTCATCGGTCTGGATATCGGCACGACCTCCATTTGCGCCACGGTTGTTGACGCGAAAACAGGAAAGGTTTTTGAAGCGGTCAATGTCGCCAATGACTCGTTTCTGCCATCCCAACCTTGGGAAAAGATTCAGGATCCCGCCAAAATTTTATCCAAAGCGAAAACGCTGATCTCTCAACTCACCCAAAAATACGCGCTCATCGGCGCCATCGGCGTGACGGGTCAGATGCACGGCATCGTCTACCTCGGTCAAAACGGCAGCGCGGTCAGCCCGCTCTATATCTGGCAGGACGGCCGCGGCGATCTCCCTTATCAAAACGATCAGACCTACGCGCAAACTCTTTCTGCGTTTACCGGCTGTCACCTTGCGACCGGGTTCGGCGCGGTGACGCATTTTTATAACCTCAAAAACGGCCTCATCCCCAAAGAAGCCGTGACTTTCTGCACCATTCATGACTATGTCACCATGAAACTCTCAAACCGAAACCGCCCGCTGACCCACGCTTCCGACGCGGCAAGTTTCGGCCTGTTCGATCTGCAAAAATCCGTATTTGATCGGAAAGCCCTCGAAAAAGCGGGCATAGACCCCTCGTTTTTTCCTGCGGTCACGGGTCAATTCGATATTATCGGTAAAACCGAAAGCGGTATTCCCATCACGGTGGCCATCGGCGATAATCAAGCCAGTTTTCTCGGCTCGGTAAAAGACCCGCAGCAAAGCATTCTGGTCAACATCGGCACCGGCAGTCAGATTTCGCTGTTTTCCGACGGTTTCGTGCGGGAAAGATCGATGGAGACCCGTCCTCTTTTCGAAAATAATTTTTTATTGGTCGGGGCATCGCTCTGCGGCGGTCGTGCCTACGCGATTTTGGAACACTTTTTCCGTTCGGTCGTCGAAATGGCGGGCGTGTCTTCGGACCGCCTGTATCCCGCCATGGACAAGCTCTCCGAGGGCTTTGAAACCCTTGAAAATAAACTCCGCATCTCCACACAGTTCAGCGGCACCCGCGAAAACCCCGCTTTACGCGGCTCTGTTCAAAATCTCGGCATCGAAAATTTCACGCCGCAGCACTTTGTCGTCGGTGTTTTGGAGGGCATCGCCGACGAACTTTATCAGATGTACGCGCAATTAAAAATCCAAACCGATCAACACACCGTTTTAATCGGTTCGGGCAACGGCATCCGCAGCAGCGCGGTCATGCGAAAAATGTTCTCGCAAAAGTTCGGCCTGCCGATCCGTGTTCCGCTCTATAAAGAGGAAGCCGCCTACGGCGCGGCGCTGACCGCCATGACCGCCGCCGGATTTTATACCGATATCCATCAAGCCCAACAGATCATCCGATACGAAGAAGTCCTGTAGGGAACGGTCTTGACCGTTCCGAATGAAAAAGCAAAGCGGGAGGTCTTTCATGCGTAAATTTTCTGCGTTTGTTTTATTGGCTATTTCTGTGGGTATGATCGTTGCATGCGCAAATCCAACGAATAGCTCAAACAAAACCGGTCTGTATGACTATCAGGCGCTCTATACTTATCACAGCGATACTCCCACAATAGAAACCCTTGAATCCGTCGGACAATACTTGCAAGCGAAAGACATATTGGATTTAATAAGCGTACAGTTCGCTCAGGAACCGGACGACGCTCATGATGACTCCGTCATATTCAATTATGCCCTGCAGCTCACCCCGGGAAATCCGGAATATACGATAGACCATCAAGCCATCATGCAGGACGTGATTTTAATTTTTGTGCTGTTTCCGAATATCAACACGGTGGAAATCGACTTCACCCAAGCCGATTACAGCTTTGGCTGCCGCTACACAAAAGAAGAAGCCACCGAGGTTTTCGGCCAAGATATCGCCATTTTCGGCGAAAGCGAAAAGAATTTTACCGAATTGTTTCCGCCTTTACTGGAATCGGTTGATTATCATCCTGATGTGATGGATACCGTGAATTATTACCACGCCATGGGTTTGGATGAGCCCGGATAATGGTTATTTTAATGAATCTTATATTTTTATAACGCAATAATCTTCGTATGAACATCTTCTCATTCCAACTCGGCCAGCCATAACCCGTCGGTTCGATCCTGTTTTTGCGCGATATCCTCCGGCGGTCTCGAACAGGACGAGATGACCTATTTCCCGTTTGAGGAAAAGATCTCGCTCGCATAGCACAGTCCAAGATAAAACCTGCTGAAGAACGGGATGCCGAAAAAATGCGATCAAGTCCTGTAGGGAACGGTCTTGACCGTTCCGAATATACGATAAAATTCAAATCGATAGAAGGTGTATTATGTTTCAATGGATTCGCAATATCCGTGCGCGAAAACGCGCCGCAAAACTGGAACGGGAACAGGACGCCGAAAGGATGCGTCTCTGGCGCGAAGAGCAGCTGAAAAAATGCGACAAGGGCGAACATGATTGGGAATATCAATACGAGGTTCAGGGCGACGGCGATCCCAATGTCGAGGGGTATATCGAGATCACCCGTTCCACCTGCCGTATCTGCGGCGAATCGCGCGTAGACATTGAACCCTACGACCCCGAAGAACGGAACCCGTAAACCCTATAAACTTATAATCCTCGGAGAACGTCTTCCCACTTAAATGGTGCCGTTTGCGACGCCTTAGGGCTGCCCGAAGTACCGGGTGGTCTCTTTTATCGATCCAAGCACGATTTATTCTTTTCCATAAATGCCTCAATGGCATTGATTCTGTCCGCCCGTTTCCGCCCAATCTCAACCTGATATCGATCCTGCAAGGGTTCAACCCACAGTTCTATACCGTTCCACATGGCTTTCTCATATCGGTGCTGACCGCTCTCCAAGTTCATTTTCTCATCCGCCGCAATATCGACAATCGCCCCATCCACGCACAGGCGGCCGAAATACCGTACCAACCAAGTTCCGTGATTATCGACAAACGGCTCGACGACATTTTCGGGGAATAGAGTTTTCACCTTGAAAAAATCCTTCGTGTTTACGATGATATCCAAATCATGCGGTTTGATCTGCACCCCGCGCACGGCCTCGCTGACACTGCCGATGATATACCATTCGATGCCGTTCTCCGCAAACTTCTCGGCAAGAAGCAACAAAATGCTTTTCCAATCGAAATCCCCGTCAAACATCGACGGCCCCAACCGGGCGAAATTTCGTTTGATCGCTTCTTTTTCCTCCGCGTTATGGTACCACGCAGAATGAACCGTATCGATAATCGGGTAAATCTTTAAAAACCGGTCTCCGTTTTTCTTCCACCAAGCGTCTTTTAACCCCTCTTCCTGCTTTTCGTTCGCGCCCTCCGCGCAAAAAACAAATTCGGTTTCGGTCTCATAACAATAGCATTTCATAATATAATATCCCTTCGCAGTGAATTATCCATCATATTAACATAGAAAAGGAGCGTTTTCTTGACCGAAATTACACTATTTTATTCATAAAAACAAAAAAGCCCGCAATACTGCGGGTTTTTTGGAGCTGATAACCGGATTTGAACCGGTGACCTCGTCCTTACCAAGGACGCGCTCTACCGACTGAGCTATATCAGCATGTGGCGACTCGGAAGGGGGTCGAACCCTCGACCTCTAGCGTGACAGGCTAGCGTTCTAACCAACTGAACTACCGAGCCACATGGGTATCAAGGATACGGCATACCACTGTGTCGTAAAAGCGGCAGAGCCGCTGGCAGGGGCAGAAGGAATCGAACCCTCGGCACGCGGTTTTGGAGACCGCTGCTCTACCTGCTGAGCTATGCCCCTATGCCGATGTTTGCAGGAAGATGTTTTGCGTTTCAGCCGTAAAAACGACCATTTACAAAACGAACGCTTTCAAAGCGCCCCGTCATTATACACAATTTGCGCCCCGATGTCAACATTCCCTTGAACAATTTTTCATAATTGCCAAAAAAAATTCCATGCAGTATAATGTTTTTAATACATCAGGGAAGGTTGACGCATGTATAATACCGTTGAAAATATATTAATATCTTCCGGTGTCTCCAATTTCGGATTCTGCGCCGCCGAACCGGCGGTTTTCCGCAGCCCGCCCAAAACCCCGTTCGGCTTCACGCCCGCCTCGGTGATCACGGCGGCGTTTCCCTATCGGACACCCTCTTCCGGCAATGAAAATCTGTGCCTGTATGCCCGTGTACCGGATTATCACGAGGTGATCGGTGCACGCTTGAAAACCGCCTGCGACGCGCTTTTAGCCGCATACCCGAATCATCATTTTCTGCCATTTGTCGATTCGGCGGTCATTTCCGAAGTCGCGGCGGCATTGCGCTGCAACCTCGGTGTTCTCGGCAAAAACCGCCTGCTGATTACGCCGAAGTACGGTTCCTATGTCTTTATCGGTGCGATTTTGACCGATCTCAAACTCGATCCCTGCGAAAAACCCGTCTCTTTTTGTCCCGATTGTGGGCGCTGCATCGACGCCTGCCCGACGGGCGCATTGTCCGGAAAAGGCGACTGCCTGTCCCGCATCACCCAGAAAAAAGGCGAACTGGCAGAAGAAGAATCTGAACTCATCCTCAAAGGCGGTCTTGTCTGGGGCTGTGATGTCTGCCAAACTGTTTGCCCGCTCAACGACAACGCGGCGCTCACCGATCTGCCCGAATTTACAAGCGGCATAAAGGGCCGTATCGGCGCCGAAGATTTGGACGATCTGACCGGACGCGCTTACGGTTGGCGCGGCCGCGAAGTGCTATTACGCAACTTGAAAATTCTCGGGCAATATGATAAAATTTTACCATAAAGTTATGGAGTGATATTTTGACCGACAGAGAGATTGAAAATTTTATAAAGACCAGCCCGAAGGGGCATTTTTGCCAAAGCGAAAAGTGGGCCGCCGTCAAGCATGACTGGACCCGCAAAACCGTTGCTGTCACCGGCGAAGACGGCCAAATCAAGGGTGCGATCTCATTTTTGCTGCGCAAGACCCCCGTGCTGCCTTTTCATTTGATGTACGCCCCGCGCGGCCCGGTCTGCGACCCCGACGACGCCGAGACCCTCAAGGCGTTAATCGAAAAATCCAAGGAACTGGCCAAAAAGTGCCACGGATATATCATCAAAATCGACCCCGACGTGCCGGTGCAAAATTCCGGTTTTATCAAAACCCTCGAAGACGCGGGATTTTCGCGTGTCGCCGGCAAGAATTTCGACGCCGTCCAGCCCAATTTCGTCTTCCGGCTCGACATCAAGGGCAAAACCGAAGACGAGATTTTCGCCGCTTTTGCCGCCAAGACCCGTTATAATATCCGTGTCGCCGAGAAAAACGGCGTTACCGTGCGCGTCGGCGGCCTGCCCGACCTCACCGAGTTTGCGCGCATCATGAAAATCACCGGCGAGCGCGACGGTTTTCCCACACGCCCCAAAAGCTACTTTGAGGGCTTACTGACCGCGATGGGTGAAAACGCCCGCTTATATGTCGCCGAGCTCGACGGCAAGATGATCGCGGCGACCATCCCGATCCAATACGGCAATAAAACTTGGTACCTCTACGGCGCGTCGGATAACGAATACCGCAACGCCATGCCGAATTATCTGCTCCAGTGGGAGATGATCCGCTGGGCGATCCAGAGCGGCTGTGAGATTTACGATTTTCGCGGCGTCTCGGGCGATCTGACCCCCGAAAATCCCCTCTACGGACTCTACCGCTTCAAAAAGGGCTTCGGCGGCGAACTGACCGAGTTCTGCGGTGAATTCAACCTCGTCACCAACCCCGCCGTCGAAAAGCTGGTCAACAACGGCCTCGAATTTCTGAAAAAAATTCGGCGATAACACACGTAGGGGCGCACCTATGTGTGCGCCCGTTTCACGCGGACAACCATCCCCTGCATGACATTCAATGCCGTTTTATATGAACCACGGGCGCACACGCAGGTGCGCCCCTACACAATTTCACTTCTCCCACACGGAGCGCCGAGGTCGTCGCTCCCTACCGAAAGGAAACGTTATGGCCATCATCACAGCCAAAGCTTCCGCACTGGCACAAAATTTCGAAAAATTGACCGCTCTCATTGCTCCGGCCAAGGTCTTTCCGTTCATCAAGGCGGACGGTTACGGCTTGGGGTTGGACTTTGTCGTGCGTACGCTGGCCGAACACGGCGCGGACACCTTCTGCACCGCCCGTTATGAAGACGCTTCCGCCATCCGCCAAATGCTGCCCGAGGCCCAAATCCTCCTCTGCTCGGTCTATGAAAAACCCGACACGGTCAAAGCCATCCTCGCCGAAAACATCATCGCGACCGTCGGCAGCGTTGAGGGTCTAAAACTCTGCGCCGCTCTGCGCGAAGGCGAACTTGCGGTCAATGTCGCAATCGACACCGGCATGGGACGCTTCGGCCTGCGAAAAGATGAATTATCCGAATTTGCCGAACTGTATAAATCGATCAGCAATATACATATCGTATCTGCATTTACCCATTTTGCCAACTGTTTCGGCGGCAAAAAGGGCGACAAGGCCACCCTGATTCAACTCGAACGTTTTAACGAAACCGTTCAGGAAATGCGCAATCTCGGTTTGAATCCCGGTATATTGCATGCGGCCAATTCCGCGGCGGCGCTGCTGCTGCCCGAGAGCCGCCTTGACGCGGTGCGCTGCGGTTCCGCACTGCTCGGCCGGAGCGCGGGCTCTTCTGCGGCCGGATTGGAGAAAGTCGGAAGGCTTTACGGCGAGGTGCTGTGCCTGCGCACGCTCAGAAAAGGCGAAACCATCGGTTACGGCAGCATTTTCAAGGCAAAGCGCGATATGACCATCGCCATTATCGACTGCGGCCACGCCGACGGCGTGTTTTTGACCCGCGAACACGACGGCTTCCGTTTTTCCGACCGCCTGCGTTATATCAAGCGCGACCTGACCCAAAACCGCCTGTGCGGCACTTTCAACGGTCAAAAACTTCCGGTCGTCGGACGGGTCGGTCTGACCAACCTTGCCGTTTCAGTCGTAAATTCCGACTTAAAAGCCGGAGACCTAATTGAGTTTGATTTTAATCCGGTCTTCTGCGGCGCCAAAGAGATCCGCTATGAGTAGAATCCTCCGCGTCGATATCCCCGACGGCAGCCGTGTTTTGGTCACTTCCGATGTCCATGGCTATCCCGACCTGCTGAAAACCCTGTTAAAAAAGGCCGAATACCGCTCGGGCGAGGACTTTTTATTCATTTTGGGCGACACACTCGAAAAAGGCCCCGATAACATCGGCGCGATGGAATACGTCTATACCCTCTCCAAAAACCCTCGCGTCTATGTGACCCTCGGCAATGTCGATTGGTGGCTGTGGCGTCTTTTCGAGGGCGACCTGCAAAAAGCGCTCGACTACACCGTTTTCCGCCCCGACAACACCCTCTCTCAGGCGGCGAAAAAGCTCGGTTCAGCGCAAATCGACGATACTTTCCGTATATTATTTATAAATAAATACAAAGAGGAAATTTCTTTTTATAAAAACCTGCCCTGCTGCATCGAAACCGAACAGTACGTTTTTTCTCATGCCGGCCTGCCGGAGAGCGGTACACTCGACGACTCACCCGCAGTTCCGGATGCGGACTTTGTCGCAAATTACAATTTCTATCTCTCGCGTAAAAACCACACCGGCAAAACCGTGATCTGCGGCCATATCCCGACCTATTACCTCAATCCCGGCCCGAATTTCAATCCGTTTTTCGACTGCGAAAACGATGTGATTTTTATCGACGGCGGCACGATCACCTATGCCCGCCAGCTGAACATGCTGATCATCACCGACAAAATCGATTTCATCACCGCCGATGCCCTGCCCAAAGCCCGCGTGACCAAGGACGTTTCCGGCGATATGAGCGGCTGCATTAAAATCACCGCCGACCGCCACCGCAAGCAGCTCGACAACACCGAAGTCGAAGTATTAGAGGATGCGGGCGATTTTCTGCGGGTGCGCTGCGTCAACACCGGAGAAGAGGGGCTGGCCAAAAACGAGATGCTCGACGGCGACCTCTATTGGGGCGAACTCTCGGCTTTCCTGTCCGCCAAAAAGGGCGACATCGTCGGCATCGCCAAAGACGGCATGAGCGGCTACACCTATGTCAAGAACGCCGCCGGAGACATGGGCTTTCTGCCCAACGAGGCGATTGAAAAGTTATGAACAAACCGATTTACGATGCGCTTTTCAAACACCTCGGCGCGGATTTCGCGCGTTTCTGCATGCCCGGCCACAAAGGCCAGATTGTTGCCGATGCTAAATTCGACCTGACCGAGACCGCCCGCACCGGCGACCTCTACGAAGAAAGCGGCTTTTTCGCCGACTCGATGAAACAAGCGGCGGCTGTCTACGGCGTACCCGCATTGCTCTATTCGGCGGGCGGCAGCACGTTGGGCATACAAGCGCTCTGTGCTGCATATTTTAAAGCCGGAGACAAGATTCTTTTGCTGCGCGACAGCCATCGGGCACTCATCAACGCGCTCGTTCTGCTCGGGCTTGTCCCGATCTGGGCGGCCGATCCCGGCGATGCGCTCTCAAAACTCCGTCAGGCCGACGGGGTCTTTCTGACCTCGCCCGATTATTTCGGCAATCTTTTAAATTATAAAAAACTTGCTTCGGCCTGCCATAAAAAGCATATCCCGCTGTTGGTCGATTCGGCGCACGGCGCGCATTTTCCTGCGCTTGGCCTGCCTTCCGCGATCGCACAGGGTGCGGATGCCTGCGTGGTCGGCCTGCATAAGACCCTGCCCGCATTGACCGGAGCCGCAGCCGTTTTGCTCTCGTACGCAGGCATGACCGGCAAAGTCCGCGAAGCCATGCGTCTGTTCGGCAGCACCAGCCCGTCTTATTTAATCGCCCTTTCCGCCGAAAACGCTGTTGCCTCACTTGAGGCCGACCGCGACCGCTGGCAGGCACTTGCTACGCTCTGCAACACCTTCCGCGCCCAGTTTCCCGCCCTGTTCTTGAAAAACGACGACCCGACCCGTCTGGTTTTATCCTGCGAAAACGCCGCCGAAGCCCTAGACGAAGCCGGCATTTCTCCCGAATATGCCGACGAGGCCTGCGCCGTTTTGCTGTGTTCGCCTTATAACCGCGAGATCGATTTCGAACGGTTGAATGCCGTCTGCCGTACCCTGCGCCCGAAAAAGTCGAGTTTTTCTCCACCCGATTTACCGAAAATCAAACGCATGCCGCGAGAAGCATACTTTGCCCCGGCAATCTCCGTCCCTGTTGATAACGCAATGGGCAAAATTGCCGCCGAAAGCGTCTGCATCTGCCCGCCCTGCCGCACGATTTTATGCTGCGGAGAGGTAATCGGGGGCAAAACAGCCAAAATTTTAAAAACCTATGGAAAAACAACGGTAAATGTGCTAAAATAATAATGTAACCTATCCTGCGCGGTCATTTGCATACAGAAAACCGTAAAATTGCCGCGGCAGTTTCTGATAAGGAACGCATATCCCATATCTGAAAGGAGAAACTCCATGAAGCTGTTGCTCTGTATCGTTTCCAACGACGACAGTTCCGCTGTCCAGGCGGCGCTGACCTCCGAGGGCTATTTCACCACGAAATTATCCTCCACCGGCGGTTTTTTAAAAGCCGGCAATACCACCTTCCTGATCGGCGCAGACAATGCCGACGTCGATAAAATCATTTCCATCATCGGAAAATACAGCAAACGCCGTAAGACCGTTCTGCCCAGCTCCATGCCCACGACTGTCTATTCCGGCGCTCCGATGAACACCGGTTCGGCCCCGATCGAGGTCTCCATCGGCGGCGCAACCGTCTTTGTGCTCAATATCGAACGCTTCGAAAAAATGTAATGCTTTCCGATTATTTTGCCGGTAACAACGCGGTCGTCACCCGACTCGAACATCTGATCGCCTCGGGCAGAATGCCGCACGCTGTTTTGCTTGCCGGCGAAAGCGGAACCGGTAAATCCGCACTGGCCCGTCTGTTGGCCGAAGCCGCCTGCTGTAAAAGTCAGAACAAACCCTGCGGTGTCTGCGGGGGATGCAAAAAAGCGCAGTCCGGGTCACACCCGGACGTTCGCGTTTTTAACGGAGACGGCGGCTTTAAGAAAAAGGACATCGCCGAATTCAAATACGAACTCTATCTGATCCCGAACGAGGCAGACACCAAGGTCTATATTTTCGAAAACGCCTGGGACGTCAGTCCCGAGGTCTCAAATGCTTTGTTAAAGGCGCTTGAGGATCCGCCCCAGCGAACGCTGTTCATTCTGACCTCGCCGTCGCGCACCAAACTGCTGCCCACCATCCGTTCCCGCCTGACCGAATTTCTGCTTGCACCGGTCGATGCGAAAACAGCAGCTCCGATTGTCGCAAAAGCCGCAAACTGCGAACTTGAGCAAGCCGAAGAAACCGTAAAAGCATTCAACGGAAACATCGGCAGAGCAATCAAGTATCTCACCGATACGCATTTTGCCGCCGACATTGACCTTGTCAAATCGATTCTCGAGGCGACCATCGCCCCGAGTTCTTATCAGTTAAATTTATTACTGCAATCGTTATGCAGCCGCAAACGCCCTGAAATTATCGAATTTTTAGATTTGCTTTTTGACCGCACCTGTTCTGCGCTATCTGCCAAAACATCCAAAACCGAGCGCAGACAAGCAGGCATACCGGAGGGGTTTGAACTCAAAATTTCCACCGACCGGCTCGTCAAAATCTGCGACTCGATCAGTGACAGCAAGACCTATTTTGCCGCCAATTGCAGTTCCTCAGCGCTGATGCTGACGCTTGCGGCTCAAATACGAGCTTAGCTTTTTATCATATCGGACATTATTATGTCCGTCCCACTTGAAAGGATGAATGATATATGCCCAAATATGCAGGTGTACGCTTTCAAAACGGCGGAAAGGTCTATCACTTTCTGGCGGGCGACTTGCCGGTCAAAAGCGGCGACCATGTGATCGTCGAGACCGCGCACGGTCCCGAATACGGCGAAGCTGCCACCGACGCGCTCGATTTCGAACCCGGCGGTAATATCGAACCCACCAAGGAGATCGTACGCATCGCCACCGACGCCGACGCCAAACAGGACGCTTTCAATCGCAAAAAAGAAGCTGATGCCTTCAAAATCTGCGAGCAGAAGATCGCCAACCACAAGCTGGAGATGAAATTAATTGAGGTCAACTACAATTTCGACGGCAGCAAGGTCATCTTCTTTTTCACCGCCGACGGCAGGGTCGACTTCCGCGAACTGGTCAAAGACCTCGCCTCGACCTTCCGCACCCGCATCGAACTGCGCCAAATCGGTGTACGCGATGAAGCCAAGATGCTGGGCGGCTTCGGAGTCTGCGGCAAACCGTTCTGCTGCGCCACGTTTTTAAACGACTTCCAGCCGGTCTCAATTAAAATGGCAAAAGAACAAGGGCTCTCGATGAATCCCGCCAAAATCTCCGGCGCCTGCGGACGGTTGATGTGCTGCCTGAAATACGAGCAAAACGCCTATGAAGAACTGCAGAGAATCACGCCGCGCGTCGGCTCGACCGTCGATACCCCCGAAGGCAGGGGTACCGTCTGCGAATCCTCGCTGCTGAAAGGCATCGTAAAGGTTCAGATCGAACGCTCGTCTGACGTATTGCCCAAACAATTCAATGTCTCGGAGGTTAAAATTCTGCGTTCCGCCCGCGCCCAGCGCGAAGAAGTTCCGAAGGAACTCCAAGACCTCTCGGATAATTAATTTTCGATTTAATACCCGAATAATAAAAACCGTCCCCAAATCAATTTCATGAAGGACGGTTTTAAATTTTCAGGACCTGCAATTTAAATTCATTCACCGCAAAATTATAAACTTTCGACACTACCTGATTATTGTGTCATTACAAATTATATTGCCACACGGGACGACGAAGATAATATTATCACCCACCTTTTCGGGTTATCGCTGCTACCGTGCAGCTTTGAATGATCTAGGCGGCTGGTATGAGGGTATGAGCACGGAAATTATATTGAAGTAACGTGATAAATTTTAAATTTGCATCTATTTTCTCTGAATTGTAAGAAGTTATATCTTGCATTTTCCGAAAAACGTGTTAGAATACCAATGTTGGGATCCGCCCAATGAGCATGACGGTAAAAGACCTTCAGCTCAAAACATTTACACGGAGGAATATTATTATGCCTTACAAAATCGGTGACGAATGCATCAAGTGCGGCGCCTGCGAGAGCGAATGCCCGGTCAGCGCCATCAAAGAGGGCGACACCAAGTACGTCATCAATGAAGACGAATGCATCTCCTGCGGCGCATGTGCCGGCGTCTGCCCGGTTGACGCACCCAAGGAACAGTAAGATAAACCCTTACGGAAAAGGGTGCAGCATAATGCGTAAATCGCGTTTTGCTGCGCCTTTTTGGTATTTGTCATGAGAACTGAAAATCTCTCGGATACGATTATCGCCTGCTCGGACAAATGGATGGGCTACGGTGTGGATGCTTTTTTACTGGCGCGCTTTTCAATTCCCGATAAAGATGAAAACGCGCTTGATCTGTGCGCCGGCTGCGGCATCGTCTCGCTGCTCTGGGCGCGGGACAGCGATTGCCGAACTATCACCGCGCTCGAATTACAGCCCGAGGCTGTCGAATTGGCACATAAAAGCATCCGTCTTTCCAAACTTAAAGACCGTGTTTCGGTTATTAACGCCGACCTGCGCAATTTTAAAACGCTGTTTTCCGCCTCAACCTTCGATCTGATCGCGGTCAATCCGCCTTTTTATCAAACCGAAGCCGGAACCGCCAGTCCGAACCCCGAACGGGCGCTTGCCCGCCGCGAACAAGCCGCAACGCTTGATGATATCTGTATTGCGACTTCTTATTTACTCAAACCCGACGGCCGCCTGACCGTCTGCATCCGTCCGGAACGCGCCGAAGAACTCAAAACCATTTTGAAAAAATCCGGAATCCCCCCGACCCGTCAACAATCCGTACGCCACAATCCCGAAAAAGCACCCTTTCTTGTGTTAATTGAAGGCAAAAAGAGCAGCAGCAAATTTGAAGCATTACCGGATTTTTATCTCTATCAAAACAGAAAACCGACCGCAGGTTATCTGAGTTTATATAAAAGGAAGTGAGAGCATGTCCGGAATTTTAACTATCACCGCGACGCCGATCGGAAACCTCGGCGACATCGGCGAACGCGCCCTGAAAACGCTGTCCGAGGCCGATTTCATCGCCGCCGAAGATACCCGCGTCACGCTGAAACTGCTCTCGCATTTCGGCATCTCCAAGCCGGTCGTCAGTTATCACGAACATAATAAATTCTCCGCCGGACAGCAGATTCTTTCGCGCCTGCAAAGCGGCGAATCCTGCGCGCTGGTCACCGATGCGGGCATGCCCGCCGTCAGCGATCCCGGCTGCGAACTCGTCGCCGCCTGCCGCGCCGAAAACATTTCCGTCACGGTCATCCCCGGCGCTTCCGCCGTCGTCTGTGCCGTCGCCCTGTCCGGTTTCACGAAGAAGCGCTTTTCGTTTGAGGGCTTTCTGCCGGTCTCGGGCAAAGAACGTACCGAAACGCTTTCCCGCGCTGCCGCTTACGACGGTCTCGTCATTTTTTACGAGGCGCCGCACCGCCTCCAAAAAACCCTCTGCGACTTATTTACCGCTTTCGGTGATATGCCCGCCGTAGTCATCAAAGAAATCTCAAAAATCCACGAGACGGTTATTCCGGGCAAACTCTCCGAATTTGTCACAGGATATGAGGAAGTACGCGGTGAATTTGTGATCATCATTGAGAATACACCGGTTGTTCAAACCGAAGACCCGGTTGCGTTTGCACTCGAACTGACCGAACTCGGTGTCTCCGCCTCCGACGCCGCCAAATACACGGCCAAAAAACTCGACGCAAAAAAGAACGATATTTACGCTGAAATCCTGAACAAAAAAACAAAATAGCGGAATAAAATTCCCCAAATGTTCGCAAAATACAAGTACACCATTTTGCGGAGGTATGAGGATGAATCACAAAGTAGCAAAAGTGCTTGGCACGATGGCAATCGGCGCGGCCGTGACCGGAATCGCAACCGCAGTTTTCTATCGCCCCGCACCGAAGGCAATGAACATGTTCTGTCAGTTTAAAAAGAAGATGGCCAAAACGCTCCGCTCCATGGGCGGAATCGCAGACGCAGTCGGGTACATGCTCAAATAGCTGTCCCCGATACATATCGTTACAATGTAGGAACGGTCTTTGACCGTTCCGATGTCTTAGTTAAAAGTTTACAGTTCAAAGTGCACAGTGACAGATCAGAAAATTCTCCTCTGTGGTGAGGTGACAACGATGCGGTCGTTTTACCTTGCAAAACACCTCCGCTCTGTATTTTACACTTAATTTGATTTATCGCCGCTTTTACGATATAATATTCCAAAACCTCAACCGGAGGTTTTAGTTCAATTGTAAACAGTGAAAGGAATGTTCCCTATGGCACAAAAAAGAGCCGTCACCATTCAGGATATCTCCTGTTTCGGCAAATGTTCGCTGACCGTCGCCCTTCCGATTATCTCGGCGGCCGGCATTGAGACCTGCGCAATCCCGACCGCAGTGCTTTCCACCCACACCGGCGGATTCACGGGCTATACCTACCGCGACCTCACCGATGATATCACCCCGATCGCCGCCCATTGGAAGACCCTTGATCTCAAATTCGACGCGATTTATACCGGTTATCTGGGCAGTTTCGAACAACTGCGCCTGATGGGCGAGTTCTTCGACGCCTTCAAGGGCGACGGCATGGTGATGATCGACCCCGTCATGGCCGACAACGGCATTCTATACGGTGGTTTTTCCGCTGACTTTCCCGCCGGAATGGCTAAGCTCTGCGGCAAGGCCGATCTGATCGTCCCCAACCTCACCGAAGCGGCGCTGATGCTCGGTGAACAGTTCGTCGGCGATACCTACGACAGCGCATATGTTGAGTCGCTCCTGAAAAAACTCTCCGGCCTCGGCCCAAAACAGGTCGTCTTGACCGGCATCAGCTTCGCCCCGGATAAAATCGGCGCGGCCTGCTACGACGCCAACACCGGAAAGATCGATTATTATTTCAACGAGCGCGTACCCGGCTATTTCCACGGCACCGGTGACGTATTCGCCTCGGCGCTGCTCTCGGCGGTGATTCGCGGCAAAACCCTGCCCGCCGCCATCAAAATCGCCACCGATTTTACACTCGAGAGCATCAAGCGCACTGCCGCCGCCAAAACCGAACCCCGCAACGGCGTCAACTTCGAACAATCGCTTCCGAACTTCATCAAATCTCTCGACTAATAATATTTTGTCATTCTGAGCTTAGAAAACGATGCATCGTTTTCGAAGCCGAAGAATCTCGGGCAGATGATGCCTCCGGTATTTCACAAACGAACACAGTTCGCCCCAACATTTTCACGAAAGGAACCGGCGGTGTATCAGATTTTTATCGTCGAAGACGACCCGACAATTGCAAAGCTGATGGGCAGAGTCCTTGAAAAATGGGGCTTTTCTGTTTGTTGTGTTTCGGACTTCTCGGCGGTATTGACCGAATTCCGAACCGCATCTCCCCACCTGGTCGTGATGGACGTCTCCCTGCCGTATTACGACGGCTATTATTGGTGCGAACAAATCAGACGCGAGTCCAAGGTGCCGATCCTGTTCGTCTCATCCCACACCGACAACATGGACGCGATCATGGCGGTAAACATGGGCGGCGACGACTACATAACCAAACCCTTCGCTCCCGAATTGCTGACCGCCAAAATCAACGCATTACTGCGCAGAGCATACAGTTATACCGCCGAACCACCCGTGCTTGAAGCCCGCGGCGCATTGCTTGCCGCCGACGGCACGTTGTCTTATGACGGTCAGAAAATCGAACTCTCCAAAAACGAATTCCGCATTTTAAAAATCCTGATAGAGCATAAAAATCAAATTGTCACCCGTGAAACGCTGATCAAAGCCCTCTGGGAATCCGAGGATTTCATCGATGACAACACCCTGACGGTCAATGTCAACCGGATGCGTAAAAAGCTCTCCGATAACGGCCTTGACGACCTGATCACGACGCGCAAGGGCGAGGGGTATCTGATCCATGATTAGAAAATATCTGCGTTATCGCGGATTTGCCCTGCTGCTGTGGCTCGTCGCCGAGATGTTGATTTCAGCTGTCGCACTGCTGGCCGGATTGGCGTCCGAATATGTTTTATACACCGTTCTGATCTCCTCATTCACCATTCTGTGCATCTGTACCGTCGACTTTTTTACCTTTCACCGCAAGCTCAAAACCCTGTGCGACATCCGCGAAAATCTCTCCGATACCCTGCACCATCTGCCCGACCCGGGAAACGCCGTCTCCGCCGAGTATACCGAGATCATCAAATCTCTTTACGAGCTTTTACGCCGTGAACACGACGCGCACAGCGAAAACCTGAACGCGCAGATTGATTATTATACCGCCTGGCTGCACCAGATCAAAACCCCGATCGCCGCCATCCGGTTGGCTGTTGACACGCAAAACGCCGATCCGATTTTAACCGCCGAGTTGTTCAAAATCGAGCGTTATGTCGATATGGCGCTGCAATACGCCAAATTCGGGCGGCTTGAAAGCGATCTGGTGCTTGCGCCCTGCAATCTCGACGCGCTGGTGCTCTCCTGTATCAAAAAATACTCTACTCTGTTTATTCAAAAAAACCTGACGGTCGTTTTCGAAAAAACCGGCTTGACCGTCGTGACCGACGAAAAATGGCTGGCCTTTATTTTGGAACAGATTTTATCAAACGCCGTCAAATACACCGAAGAAGGCGGTGTGCGTATCTGCACCGAGCACCGCGCCCTGATCGTCGAGGACACCGGCATCGGCATCCGAAGCGACGACATCGATCGTATTTTTGAAAAGGGCTACACCGGTTACAACGGCCGATATGATCGGCGCGCCAGCGGTCTCGGCCTGTTTATGGCAAAGACCATCGCAAACGAATTGAATCTCACCTTATCCGCTGAGCGATTTCGCGAAAACGGCGCTAAGCTGATGATCGGGTTGGAAAAAGTGCTGAAAGAGGATTAAAGTGACAAAATTGTAAGATTGCGGCGGAGAAATGTAAGCCAAATCTATGGCAGCCGTTTCTCCTTTTTCGTATCATTTATATCGGAGCGTCAAAATCGCTCGGACATAAATAAGGAGAAAAGAGAAGAGAGAAATGGAACTACTTGAAGTCAAACATCTGAAAAAGGTCTATAACACCCGCCTCGGCGGAAAACAATGCGTCGCCCTCCGGGACGTCAGTTTTTCGGTCGGCAACGGCGAATTCACGGCCATCATGGGTGCGTCCGGATCGGGCAAAACCACGTTACTGAACCTCATCGCCTCGCTCGATAAGCCCACCGAGGGTGAAATCCTGCTCGACGGTCTGAATTTCAACACCATCAGCGATAAAGCCATCTCGGCTTTCCGGCGCAACAACCTCGGCTTTGTGTTTCAGGATTTTAATCTGCTGGACACCTTTTCCGTCAAAGACAACATATTATTGCCGCTCGTGCTCTCCAACATGCCCGTCAAAGAGATGGAGTCACGCTTAATGCCGCTGGCGCAGGATTTGGGAATCGCCGGGTTGTTGGATAAATTCCCGTTCGAGATTTCGGGCGGTGAAAAACAGCGCACCGCGTTTGCGCGGGCTGTCATCACCAATCCAAAACTCATTTTGGCCGACGAACCGACCGGCTCACTCGATTCCAAAGCCTCCGCGGCATTACTCGAACAGTTTTATGACCTCAACGCAGGCGGCCGCACTTTATTGATGGTTACCCACAGCTCCGTTGCGGCCAGTTATGCAGGCCGAGTGCTGTTTATCCGCGACGGCGAACTGTTCAACCAGATCTATCGCGGCTCTCTTTCCCGCCGGGAATTTCTCGACAAGATCGTGTCGACCCTCACGGTGCTCAACGACGGAGGTGTAGACGTTGAATAATCGGCTTTTCCTGCGGCTCGCCAGGACGAATCTGGCACGCAATCGGCGGATGTACCTGCCTTATGCGATCGCGACCGCTATCATGTCGGCGATGTTTTTCATCATCATAAACACCGTGTTCAGCAAGAGTATTTCGAATATGAGCTACGGCCCCACGATGATGGCGATGCTCCAATTCGGCATCATCGTCATGGCGCTGTTCACCTTCGGCTATATGCTCTATCTTAACAGCTTTCTGATCAAGCGCCGCAAAAAAGAATTCGGCCTATACGGTATTTTAGGACTGGAAAAGCGCCACGTAAGCAGAATCATCCTGACCGAGAATACCATCCTCAATTTCTCATCGCTTGGGACCGGCCTGTTGTTGGGTACGGTCTTCGGAAAATTGATCTTCATGTTGCTCATGGTCATTGTGCACTCGGCACCCGCCAGTAAATTCGAACTCTCTCCGACTGCCTACCTGATCACAATCCTGTTTTTCGGCCTCATCTTTTTTGTCACTTCGATCTACAACCAGTTCCGCGTACGGCTGGCCAACCCGATCGACCTGATCAACGGCGACAAAAAAGGAGAAAAAAAGCTGCGCGGCGTTATCCCGCTGTCGCTTCTCGGTCTTGCCTGCACCGGTGTGGGATATTATGTCTCGTTCGTAGTCAAAGGTTCTGGCGCAGCTCTGGGATTTTTTTGGCCCGCGGTCATTCTGGTCATCATCGGCACCAATCTGTTGTTCGTCTCGGGCAGCCAATTCGTCCTCAGAGCCATCAAAAAGAATCCCCGATTGTATTATAAACCTCGCAACTTCGTGTCGGTCTCGGGCCTTGTGCACCGTATGAAGCAAAACGCCCTGGGTTTGGCCAATATCTGTATTCTCTCCACAATGGTACTCGTGACGGTGTCGTCCGTCTGTGCGCTGTTCTTCGGACAGGAGGGCATCCTCGATGTCCAGCACCCGGTCGATTATCAAGTGAATATCTCCTACAACGCTTCCGAACCGATGCCGGACATGTCATCTGTTCCAGAGACAATACAGGCTCTCGCTGAGAAAAAAGGCGTCCAAATCGAGTCAATTTATATCTACAACGCCATTCAGAACTATATCATCCTCTCCGACGGTGAATTGACCATGAAGTCCTCAGACGGCACATTCACATTCAACGATCTGATTGACTCCGATAATCAATATAAACTCTATCTGATTCCGCTTTCGGATTATAATACCGTCACTGGAGAAAATGCTGCCCTCGACGACAATGAAATCCTTGTTTTAAGCGAAAACCCGGTGAATTCAAACGTGGTTACAGCACCGAGCGGAGACGTTTTCTCAATCAAATCCGTGCGCTCCGGAACAGTGTTTACCGATTGTAAAAACAGTGTGCGTACCAATGTCATCTATATCATCGCGAAGGACATGACGACTTGTGCAAAGCTCGATTACACAGGTACGGATGATACCGTAGACCGCAGGCGCATCATCACTGATGTCAACCTCGTAGGCAGCGATTTTCAAGCCTATATCAACTTCACCGATGCTACGGGTGAAAAAGTATACCAAATTGCCCGTGATCAACTCTCTGAAGCCACTTACAGCACCAGCAGCATCGACCGCAACCGCGCCCAAAACTACGCCACCTACGGCGGTCTGCTGTTCATCGGTATCTTCTTTGTCATCCTGTTTCTGGTCAATACGGTGTTAATTATGTATTTCAAGCAGGTCTCAGAGGGTTATGAGGACCGAGAACGGTATGAGATCATGCGAAAGGTCGGTATGAGTGATGAAGAAGTCCGCGCCACCATCAATCGTCAAGTGCTAATCGTCTTCTTTCTGCCTTTGGCGATGGCGCTCGCGCATATCTTTGCCGCGACGAATATTATTACCCAAATTGTAAACGCTTTCGTCATGCTCAACAATGCCTTAACCCTGATCTGCATCGGTGTCTCCGTTGTGGTCTATATACTCGTCTACATCTTCGCTTTCCGCGCCACAGCCAAGACTTATTATAAGATTGTCAAGTAGCAAAAAGACAGATAACCTACTGGGCATAATTATAAAAAGCTCCTCTTCCCAAAACAGGTTGGGAAGAGGGAGCTTTTTATATAATATACAATCCTCGAAGGTAAGACGATGGAAATAATCCGAAAACAACAAATGATTGATATAAAAACAACTGATTGACAATTGTTTTTAAGCGAAATATTTATATAATTAAGTGGCAGGCCTGTAGATTATGTTAAGGAGAAGTGCGTAATGATAATTAAAATCGGAACCAAGATTAAAACTTTAAGAAAAAAGGTTGATGTTACACAAGACCGTTTAGCTGAATATTTAGGGGTAACGGCGCAAGCAATATCACGTTGGGAAAGTGAAATATGTTATCCTGATATTGAAGTTCTTCCTGCAATCGCGGATTTTTTTAATATCTCTCTTGACGAATTAATCGGTGTGGATCAAAAGCGAAAAGAAAACAAGATTAATGAGTATATTGAGAGAGCAAAAAAAGAACAGTGTGCCGGAAATTTCAAAGAGGCAGTCTCTGTTTATAGAGAAGCGATAAGCCAATTCCCATCAAGCTATAAATTACAAGCTTCTTTGGCATGTGCAATCGGGTGCATAGATAATGGTGAAAAAATACCTCTTGAATCAGCGAATGAATCAATCAATATTTGTCGGCGTATTTTAGAGGATTGTATGGATGATTCAATTCGCTACTGGGCTTTAAATATCTTATGTTGGGTTTATTACAGGCAGCTGGAAGATTTTAATAAAGCAATCCAAATGACAGATCGGCTTCCAAAAATTTTCGGATGCCAAGAATTCATACAAGCAGAAACTCTAAAAATCCGTATGCCTTCTGAAAAAGCAGAAGAGTTCATCTATTCATACATTTCTGCAATGCTGATAACATTTAACAGACAGCAGTTTGCTTATTGCAATGATAAAAAGGTCATGTTGGAAGTGTTGATTGGTGAGTTAAAAAATCTGTTGACAGGATTATCATCGTAATATGCTATTTTAGATATATGAAAAAATCTGGTTATACCTAGTGGACTATAAATAATAGCCACTAGGTATAATCTTTTTATCTCTTTAATACCTGGTTCTGTAATGTAATTTCAACGCCCTGCTGACCAGCTCGACAAACGCTGTTGCACCAAGAAACGTGAAAAATACCGTGATTTACTCATTCGACGGATGATATCCGCCCATACATTCCCGTAAATCAAACCGCGCCCGCATGCAATCGCATACGGGTGCGGTTTGATGGCAAAATTTATACTTTTTCGACCGGGTATGCCTCGATATATCCTCTGCTGCCGATCGGTGCCAACTGAAAGCGCGGCGCAGCCTCGGGTGTCCATTTGTACCCATACAGTTCCGGGTTAAAAGTCTTGACATGCTCCCAGACCTCGCCGATTGCTTCACAGAACTTTTCGTCTTCATACGATTCGCTCTGAAACACCATCATCGTGCAGGGCGGGAGCGAGATCAATTCAAAATCCGCCGGAATCGGCTTGTCGTAATTGAGCGGTAGTTCGACTCCCTGTACATATTTCGAAGTGCCCGCCGGGATCAGGTGCTTGGGCAGCCACATGCCGATCGGTTCATACAACGCCTCTTTAACGCTCAGCAGTACGTTCCAAACGTCGCATCCGACCTCCTCGCAGTACTTGAAATATTCGTCCGCCGTTTTTGCGCGCTTCAATAAGCATTTCCTTGCAGGGCGTTCGATCACCTGTGCAAAAATCGTTTTTGTATCAGACATAAGATCCTCCTTGTCATCGTCGTCAGGATGAAGTGCCCGGTAACTCTGATACGCTTTTACCGGCAAAAACAACCGGATTGCCGGTGTATTCCGCTTATAGTCCCCGGGCCGAATTCCGAATTCCTTTGAAAAGGCGCGCGTAAAGCCCTCGTGGCTGTCAAACAGAAAGTCCAGCGCAACGTCAAGCACCCGCTGATCGCCGTCACGCAGTGCCAAAGCCGCGGCCGTCAGCCGGCGCGCGCGGACGTAATCATAAGGGCTTCTTCCGACCGTCTCTCGAAACATCTGCGTGACATATCCGGGCGAATACCCGGCGACGTCGGAGAGCTGTTTCAGCGTGATCGGGCGGTCGATGTGCAGGTCAATATACTCCTGCAGCTTCTCGACGACAAACGCTTTTTCTTCCTGTTGCATTTCACACACTCCTTTCGGGGAATTCCGAAAACGATTATACCGAATACAGAGACCGTTTTCTCGACCGATCTTACAATCATTGTAGGAGCGAACTGTGTTCGCCCGCCCATGGACGAATTTCGACAATTCCCCTCTGTGGAGGGGTGGCATGGACATCCAAAGGGTGTTCATGACGGGGTGGTTTTTTAGGCCTTTATACTTTTGAAATATTGGTTCGAAATTAAATCCATATTTTCCGAAATCGGTTTCGTAGTGTCCACCTGCATAACGGGACATGCAAGGGTTTTTGCCCATTGCTCGATTCTTTCCAAAGGGCGTTTTGCCGCGAATTCCAGAAACACCGCTTGCCGTTCAACCATGTCGCCGCCCTCCCGAACGCGGTACCATACCGTTCAATGGCACGCTGCTCAATGCGCTGCATGCGAATATCCTGCGGTGCCGACAGATATACGGCAAAATCGTACATCGACGTAATCTCATCGCAAAAGTCCCGGTGACGGCACAGAGGACAAACGAACGATATTGATTGATATCGGCGAGCATCAACCGCAGACACTCTTCGCGTGAACGCTCGGCGGTGTACGGGATTTCCGACTTTTCAAAAGCATAATCCTCATGATCTATAAACTTATAATTCAAAACGCGTGCCAGCTCCCGCCCGAGAGTCGACTTTCCGCTGCCGTTTGCACCAAATACAATAATTCCGTTTGGCATTTTTAATCCTCCGTAGTTTTGTAGGGAACGGTCTTGACCGTTCCGTCCCTATTAGATCGGATAGCCGCAGCACATAACGCTTGCAAAACCTATTTTGAAGCGAGGCATACTATCCGGAACGGTCAAGACCGTTCCCTACAGTGTCAATAAAAAAGGGCCGCATAAAGGCACAGTCCCATAGGGACAAAATAGGAAACACAAACTGAATACGAAAAAAAGAATGATATAAAAGACGAACAGACAGCAGGTAAAACAGCTGCCTGTTCGTCTTAACTATTATGCCACATTTTAAAATTCTTCTGTATTATTCAAAGATGTCTCATAGTCTATTGCCGCACTTACCGCAAAACCGTGCGCCCGGAGTGACGGGGTTTCCGCACTTGGAACAGAAGTTGACCTGTGGGGCGGCGGTGTAGGCTTCGGGTCGGGTTTCGCCAGCGTCCGGGTTGGGAAGAAACAGCCAGTCGATGTCCTCGCCGTCCTCGCATAAGCCGATAGCTCCAGCAGGCGATACCACATAAAAGCTGTCCTCGTCGATGGGGTCTTCACTGTCGCTTGTTTCGGCAAGCACCAGCAAGCTGTTTACATCGTATCTATCCTTGGCAGTGGCAAAGCTCCAGCTTGTACAGCGTGTTGCCGAAAACTCCGCAGCCTCCATCAGCGTGTTAAATCTCTCCATTATAAAATCCTCCTCATTTGAATAACAGGTTATTACACCGCTTGCAACGGTCATTTTGTATGGGGTTCATCATAGAGCAGACATTGCAATAGATGATGCGGTCTTTGGATTTATCGTACTTCTCGTATGTGCCGAATTTGGGATGAAACCGCACCCTGTCACCAATAGAGAGATAATCATACATATGCCGCCCGCTGTCCTTTTCAACGATGGTCTTTTTCTTGCCCGCATCGGTGTTGATGATCGTGGTGTATTCCGTATAAGTTCTGTAATTATCGTCCTCGCCGCCTCGATGCTCACTTTTTTCCTTACTGTACTTATTGACGACCACGCCCTCCCACATGGGCTGCTTGGTTCTTCGCAGTGCCAGCAGATTAACGGTCAGCATGACAAGAGCGATGCCTATGCCAATGAGAAGGGATTCTCCAAAGGGGAAATCGTCCATTAGCAGACCGGCGATGGGAAAGCCAATGAGCGGCACAAAAACCAATATCCACATACAGCCAATGGAGGATTTCTTATTTTTCTGCGCAGCGGCCAGTATCTCAGGGCAGTTATACCTGTCGGAAAAGCCGACCAGCCCCGTACCGCCCTGTGATCGTGCGGGAGCTGCCGCACGGCTCGGCTCCATCGGCTGCGGCACTGCCAGATTCACTGCCGCTCCACAACCTATGCAAAATTCAGCTCCCTCCGGCAACTCTGCGCCGCAAGCCGTACACACACCGGGGGCGTTTGCTTGTATTTTTGTGCCGCAGCTCGAACAGAAAGTCATGCCCTCCGTAATCTTGTTTCCGCAGTTATAACAAAACATATCCGTATCACTCCTTGTCTCAATTATTTGAGGTGCGGCGGGTTTCCTCGCCGCCCTTTTCCTCTGCTTCGTTTGTTTCTTTTGTGTGCGGATCACTAAAAGCAGCAGGAGCAGGCAACCGACGGGCGATAGTATGTGATAGATGATGGCAACCTCTCCCATGCTTCTCAACTCACAGAGGGCAGAGGGCTTATTGATATAGGGGAGGAACGAAAGGTAGCTGATGCGCTCGGAACGTGTTTCGCTCTCGTCCAGATTCGGCCACGCCTCGTCGCTCGAATACATCACATAGCCCCGGTATTCCTTGCCGTTTGCCATGAACCAATAGCCCTTTGATATGGTGCGGGAGCGGTTTTCCTGCGCTGTCATGTCCTCTCGGCGGCTGTCATAGCTGTCCACCGTACCCATGACGCTCTCGCCCCAAATCGCCAGCGTCAGCGTACTGAGGCTTATGTACATGACGAACACCAGTACGGCGCAAATGAGGATAAATATGGGAAGTGGGATTTTGTTGTTCTTTTTCTTTGCCATACGCCGCGCTCCCACTTTACGAATGCCACTCGTATTCATAGGCGGTCTTGATTAAATTGTTTCCGCCGGTGAAAATTATCAGGATATACACCTTGTCGCCGTCCTCGTAGCCCATGGGCATTGTGGCGCCGGATGTGACGCTTTCTCCGATGTAGCCTGTGTTGGTGTCATTCTTATAAGTCCGTACATCGCCTTTCGCGCTCTCATCATCAATGTTTTGCAGGTACGTTTCCGTTCCGTAGCTGATGAAGGGGTCGTTATGGTTGACGGGAGTGATGCAGGAGGTCAGATGCGCTCCAAGATTGAAGCAGATATTGCTCGACGTGGCAGCACTTACGGTTAGTGTTATCTTCACCTGCTCGCCGCCGGCGTAACGGCTGTTCGGAGCGCTTGCCGTTCCCGTGTTGTTGACAAATTCACCTCTGCAAGTATTATGTGTACTGCCGGTATAATGGTGATCGAAGGTGGTCTTGCAGTTGTAAGTATAGCTGCCACCGCCGCTCCATGATTCGGTGTAAGCGTCGTCGGCTTTGCTTTTTTCATAGTCGTTCTCAAAGCTGCGCACAAGCTGCCAGTAGCCGCCCTCTGCCGGCTTGCCCAAGCTTTCAAGATATCCTTTTTCGCGCATCCAGTCGTAAAACTTACCCCTGTCCTTACCACATTCCAGCCACTTATAAATAGCTTCTGCCAAATTGCCTTCAATCACTTCATCACTTGAGCCAAACACCAAGCGGTCGTCACCCACAATATCAAGTATATTCTCGCGTATCTTCATCAGCGAATCTATCCTTGTTGCAAGCTCCATCTCATACGGAAAACTGAGCAGCTTATTCCATGACAATAGACCGTATTGGTCAAAGGTTGTAAGCATTTCTTTTATGCGAGCTTTTTCCGAGGAAATCTCGCTCGTATTTGTATACCTTTTCATGAAGCTGCTTTTGATTTCATTCATTACCTGATTATTAAGCCTGTCACGAAGTTCCGTGTCCTTGTCGAGCTCTTTCAGCGCTTTACCGTTTGCGTTAGCGTATGCTGTGCGGTAGTCACGCTGCATATAGTCAAGACCACTGCCCATATTGAAGAAAATAGTCTCCCAGCTATCAGCGGAAATATTGCCATCAGATGCGATATTTTGCTTGAGATATACATTGTATGCGCTCTCAAAGGAATAATCCTGCCACATTTGCGATCCGGCTTTAGTCGCCTCAACAGCAGCCTTGGCGAACTTCGCCGTAGGAATAACATCCATTGCAGCATAGACAAACTCCTTGTAAGCGTCCATACCGCTGCCGCCGTCATATAAACTCAATGCTGCCGCGGCAGCGCCCGAAGCCGCACTTCCTGCGTATGCTTGCATTTTCTTGACAAATGCTTCATCATGTGCTGATTTCAGAAGTGCTCCCGCAATAAGCTCCGCGCCCTGTCCTGCGATACCACTGGCATCTCCGTTTTTCGCATTGGTAATAAATGCGGAGGAGCTGTGCAGCTCCTTTGCAATGTTTTGCATAATAATGCCCTGCACAGTCTCGTTCGTGAAGCCCATTTTATCAAGGGCCTCGGTGAAGCAGTCGTTAAGTTCCTGACTCGGCTTCGAACCCGTAACATTCTGTGTTGCAAGTGTTTCAGCGTATTTGTCGAGAGCCTTTTCCTTCTCAAGCTTCAATGCAGCATAACGGGAAAAATGTGGCGTTCCGAACTGTAAATATCCATTTTGAAGTGCCTCGGCATCGGGAAGTATGTACTCCCAGCTCTCGCCGTTGTAATATGCGCCCATAACCGAAAGATAATCGTCTTCGGTAACGGATTTAGGCAGTTTTATTTTTACCGTTACCGTTTCACCGAGCGTATGCTCACCGCCGTCAGAGACAAGCTCTATCGGAGAGAAAATATAACTCGCACCGTCCTCGGTCATTATCTCTTTTTCGTCGGCTATACCGATGCTCACATTTACGGCTTTTTCAAATGTGCCGGTGGGAATTACCAACTCGACGCCGTTTTTCTCGGTATTTCCAATGATCTCCTCGGAATCAGGTTTTACTTTTCCTGAAATCGAACCATCGCCAGACGAGCAGCCTGCAAATCCCATCATAACCGACAGCAGCATTACGGCAGTCAAAACAAGTGATAGTAATCTTTGTTTCATTGTGAAATTCCTCCTTATTCAACCGCAAATCTGAACCGCAAATCCGGTGCTACGTTGACATAGCCAGAGTAATAGTGCATGGTGATCTCGCTTTTATCGGTCTGCCTCTGATAGACCATCCAGCCGCTGACGGATTCGCCGGGGGCAAGCTCTATCTCGTCCTCCATATACCGCTGGTTCCTGTCGGCCACATCCGGCAACACCTGTGAATTTTCCTCCGAGGTCATGTCGCTGTCATCCCCAGTGGGGCCTTCCTCATAGACAATGTAGAGATCCTTCTTGTCGGGGGATTCCACCGGTTCGTTGGATGCGTTTGTAAATGTAAACCAGACCTTCACATATTTAAAACCGTCCTTCGGTCTTGAAAGCATACCTGTATAATCGAAAGGCTCCGCCCCGTCAATGGTGATGGAAAGCCCGTTTGCCTCGGCCGCTTCACCGATGCCGTAATACTTGATTTCATTCGTTTCCGCTTCACCGGAAGGGGTGCTTCCCGATTCAGCAGGGGCGGGACTTGCTGAAGGAGCCTCACCGCCTCCACCTCCACCGCAGGCGGCGAGCGACAATACTAACGTCAGTGACAACATAATAATCAATATTTTTTTCATAAGAAAACCTCCGTATTTATCATTTTTATTTCTGACTATCTGTCATTCTTTTGTGTAGGTAAAAGCATCAGTGTCATTGGGTCTGAATGTCAATATTCCGCTCTGCGTATCAATGCTGTATTTGCCAAGGCTGTTCCCGCTCATGCTGACGCTGATTCCGGTAAGCTCCCCCGGAGAATAGAACAAATCGCAGATGAGTTCACCCGAGGCTTCATATGTCATCTTGATGCTGGTTGTGCTGAGTACTTCCATTTCAAACGGGCCGTCATGCGGGTTCTCGTTTATCCATGTTCCGTCGTATAACTCTTTCAGCTGCGCCAAATCCGCATCCTCGGCGGCGATCTCGCCGGATGTTGCCGATGTGTCACTTTCGGACGGTGCTTTACCGCCCCCGCCGCCGCAGGCGGTGAGGGAGAGTATCAGCGCCAATGATAAGATAATAGTCAATGCTTTTTTCATAATATTTCCTCCTGTCTGTCTCCCGGCGTGGTGGGTTGCCGTCAGTCTGTTTTGGTTCCTTCAATATATAGTGTGGCTGCGCCGCTTTCACTTGCTAAAACCATAGTGCCGGTACAATGGATCACGCCATTCTCAGAGGTAAATACGACCGTATATGTGCATCTAATGCCATTATCACTATAATTATATATTGCCATGCCGGTGGCAGGGTCATAGTCAAGGGGCAAATCTGGTTTCTCACTAAACGCAAGTTGACCATTTTCGTTTTTGATGAGACTCATTAAACCGTCGTTGTTATCACCATCATCATTTGACATAACAAGAGGATAATTCCCAACGATTTCATCTAAGGGTAGCCCGCCAATCTTCACTTCTGTTACCGGCGCAGAGAGCTTAAAGCCGAGGCTTATCTCCGGCTCATCGTTATCAGGGTCGGCATCTGGCGGGAACAGTTGCAGCTCCTTGGGACAACCGGCCTGCACATAGCCAAGCAGGGTAAACTTGGTGGAAGCCCCGCCAGTTCCTTTGAGGGTTCCGCTCCAGCTCTCCTTCACCGCATTTTCGGAAAGCGGGGCGAAGCGCAGGGCGTAGCCGTCATACTGCGATTTCTCGCCATCGGGGACATCCTCTACGATGTTAAAGGTAATGCTTTGGTTAAAGAACACTTTGACCTCGTTCAGTGCGGCCAGATACGCGGCTTCGGCCTTGCGCTGCATATACACGCCGACGGACTGCGTTACCGGGTAGAGGCGTTCATAAAGCTGTGCCTTATAACCGTCCACTAAGGTTTTCATCTCCGCCTCGGTGGGGGTGGGGATGGTGACAGAGCTTTTACTGTTTTTCTCCTTCATTTCCGAAACGACAACTCCCATATCGGCACTGTTAAGCGTCCAGAATACGCGGGCATAGCGCTCTATCTCCGCTTCGACGGCAGCCTTGGCGTCGGCTTCGTTGGGGTTGGCTTCGGCTATGTCAATCAGCACCTGCCGCCAATCCTTTAAGCTGCGGGCCGTCCATTGAAAGCCCTGTCTGTCTTTACTGATGTATTCGTCGTTAAAATAAACATAGACCTCATCTATCTTATCCATTTTCATCGCCATGCCCTGCTCAAACAGACTGGTTATGGTGTAATCAAAAATGAACAGTCCGCTGGCGGCAAGTCCCCACGCGGCGGATTCGGCATAGGAGAGCGCCAGCATCGCCGTGTCCTTGTATAAGCCGAGGGTATCGGCGTCTGTCTTTTCCGTACTCAACATCACCGCGCCAATCTTTACCGCCGCCGCTACTTTGCCAAGCTTGTTCATCTTTTTGTAGGCGGAATCAGCCAGCGCAGTGTCAAAGGTCGGGCTGCCGACGGAGGCCATGTTCAAAATCGTACCTGTGAGGTCAGTGGCGAAGCCCATTTCACCGGCTGCTCCGGCCACACCGCCCAAAAATCCGTTATAGCCTGTGAGAAGCCGCGCTGCGAGACCTGCCGCTTCCTCTCCGTCCGCGCCGCCGCCCGCTACGTATTCGCGGAGCGTTTCCATGGCTTCCTGCTGTTCAAGACCCGCAAAGTCCGCATAAATGCTGATGATTTTGGCGCTGCGTTGCCCCTCGTTTTTGACATGGAATGCGCCAAAGGTGGAGAGATGGTCGGTGTAGATGACAAGCTCATTAGTAGCCGTGTCCACCTCGAACAGCACATCTTCCCACTCACCAGTGGTTTCGTTTCTGTACTTTGCACCCACGCATTTTGCAGGGTCCTGCCCATCCTCGCAATATGCCGTATCATAGGGGATACGCAAGGTAATGAAGTCCGAAAGCTCGGTCATTTCGCCCAGCCTGAAGTCATAGGCTTCTATCTTATAGCCTTCCTCCTTGTTTTCTTCCACAGGCTCCTTAGTGACGGTCAATTCTTCTTCCCTGTCCAGCACATAACCGCCCAGTTCCACACTGACGCCATTTTCCAGTTTGGTGCCGGTGGTCTCTGGCGAAAGTGTCGCCGCATAGCTTTTGCCACCGCCCCCACCGCATCCGGTGAGACTGCTTAAAAGTAGCGCCATCGCAAGTAAAATGGATAATATCTTTTTCATTTTGAATTCCTCCCTTTCGTTACCAATTTCTTATTTCTGCCCGTACCCTTGTTTCGCGCCATATCTTCTGTGCGATCTCCATGACGCTTTGCCTGTCGCTTAGACCGTGCAGTAACTTAACTCGCAACATTTTGCCATCGTCCCCAAAGGACAAGCAGATATGCTCTTTATTGATTTGTACCTCTCGCAGCCGGACACCGTACACACCTTCACAGCCCCATTGATAGACACGGTTTCCAAGCAGCAGTCCGAAGGTGGACACGATGGTTTCCTCTGCCTGTGTTTGGTTCGGTCGAGTTTCGGAAGTGACAATGCACGAAGGTACGGTTAGAATCCGGCTATCGCAGATCACCATCGCTGCATTAAGCAACCGACTTTGCCGATACAGCAGGAGCAGTACCACAGCGCTCACGCTACCGCAGGCAATGACCATTGCAAGCTTTTGTATCACAATGAACAGCACGGTCAAAAGTATGGCAGTCACAGAAATCACTACATAGATGTTTCGCCTGTCTTTTATCGCTTTCACCCTTGGATTCACCTCCTTGTGATACCCTAATCATAGAGATAGTGGGGGAAAAAGTCCCCCGCCAAAAGTATAATTTAACGCAAAAAACCACCTATACTTTAGTATAGGTGGCCTTGAAAACCGCTTATTTACAGGCTTTTGGACTATTCCTTAATCTGAGCCTTGAGTAAGGTGCTGATGAGTTCCGCCCGGCTGCTCACACCGTACTTGGAGAGAATATTTCCTACATGATACTTGACTGTACTCTCACCAACACACATGGCGGCAGCAATTTCCTTGTTCGTTTTTCCATCAAGGATCAGTGCAAGTACTTCATTTTCTCGTTCTGTCAAAGGGTCAATCAGCTTTAGCTGACAAACAACCGCCGACTGCTGGTTCTCAGTCATTTTTGCATAGGCAGAGAGGTAGGCGTGGCTTTTCAGCAGCAGGGTGAGCTGCCTGTTCAGCGGCGGCAGAATAACGAGCGTAATACATACTACCGTTAGTGCAATCACGGCTATCTCCGCCTCGGGAAGTTGTATGGAGGTTATCATCACTCCCAGCACATCGCCACAGAGTACGCCTAACACGTTGGCAGAAAGACCGATGCCAAACATTTTGGCGGGGTTCTCGGAATAATCCAGTGTTTCTCCAATGATGCTCCACCAGAACAAATCGAAAATACCGCAGGCGCCCAGCATCAGCGTGTCAACAATCAGATAGTCCACTGTGCCTCTTGAAAGAAGCATAAAGGTGATAAAGGCAGCGGCAATCATACCCATGCCAATATAGAGAAACTGTGAACGCTGTGCTTTATTCTTGGGCGAGAGGTTTCGCATGAAAACAAGAGCAACAATGTACGGCACAGCCCAATACCAGCTCACAAGACCGGTCAAATGTTCAAACGCCGGATTGATAACCTGATACATCAGTCCCGAAGTTACAGTAATAACAGCAACGAACAGAAACAGCACCAGCATGGGCTTTTTAATATCACCGAGAGATTTTTGATCCCCTGTCGGTGCTGCTGTTGTGATTGTAACATCACCAACAGGGAGCATTGTGGTAAATACCCCGCCGAGTATCAGGCACAGCATAGAAAGAAGCAGTCCAATAACGTGTGATAGGTTGACGGCAATCACGTTAATTGCAATCATAATGATGTTGGAGAAAATCAATACATCAGCACAGGATTTTATCCGTTCGTCCTTGGGCGTGAACTTTTTGAGGAAAAATCCCCACGCTGCCACGGCACAACCACCGGCATAGCCTGCCACCACCAGACCCACAAGCCAGAGAGTGGAGGGGGCAAAGAAAAACGGAACTGTCGCAATTAGGCAGATTACCATTCCGATTACCATGGTTGATTTTGCTTTGTTCGGCGTTTTGATAAAGAAACCGCAGGAAAACAATCCAACAAAATGGGCAACAATGGCTGCAAGTATGAATGTGTTGGTCTGTGTGCCAAAGGCATCTATCGTACTGTAAAGCACCTGCCCCTCAAATACGAAGGAGAGCAGATAGGCAAAGAGGCAGGAGAAAGCTGCCACAGACATCACTCTATGATTTCTGATATTTTTCACTTTGGCACCCCCTGTTCATCGGAGGCTCCGCCACTTCTGACCCACTCATCAATCTCGGCAGTTTTGAAGCGCCATAGCTTGCCAACCTTTGATGCCGGCATACCACGCTGTTCAATCCAGCGCATAATTGTGTGTCGTTTTACACCGAGGTAATCGCAGACTTCCTGCAGGGAAATCCATCTATCCTGAATGTTGTTTTCTGGCATGGCAAACACCTCGCTTTCAAAGGACATGACTAATTATATGATACTCCAAGCAAGGCAAATAAGCAATCTATATTGTAGTTTTATGTAGTATTTAGTTGTTTAACGAATATGCTTTCTAATAATTGCCCTGCAAACTTTAGCGAATTATTATTCCAACTTAATTTTAGCCAGCATTTCCTCTCCGGTAATTTTCCCATCAAGATAATCACTCCTCGCTTGCCGTGCCAGCTTTGCCCAGCTTGCATATTCCTCCGCCGACATATCCTTGCCGCTGAGCTCTGTTTCATTTTTATCGACAGCACGATAACGGCGAGAATACACCTTGTTGTATTCCGTCAGAAAAGCAAGCAGTGTGGTGCTGCCTGCGACACCCTTATCATAAAACAGCTTCGCCCCAACCTGCTTGCAGGTGCGACCGCCGTTATAAGGGCGATCACAAAAATCACGCTTGCGCTTATCGGTCAGCACGAAATAGCGGTTGCATAGCTTGCAACGCTTCACAAATCGTCCGTTTTTCAGCATATCGGTAAATTCAAAATAGAGCATCTCATCCAAATACTCAATGAGATAGTAGGGCATTAGGCTGACACCCTCGCCGTCCTGGTGCATAATCTCCAGTAGCTCATCCGTTTCACACAAATCCCAATCGTGAATGTCTTTCATGGTTTCCATATCCACCTTGCCGTTTTTCTTTGGCAGCAGCTCATATTTTATTTTTACCGTAGCTTCTGCAAATCCAGGATACTCCGATACAAACTCGCAAAGTCGCTGGGACATGATTGTGTCCGAGCGATTTTCTTTGTCCAAACAGGTGGTGACAGCCTTTGTGCATACCTCTTGCAAATCCAAGATGTGATCCAGTTCTTCAAGACAGGTTGCAAACGGGTGAAGCAAAGCGTTTTCAAACTCATTTTGTGCATGGATAGGCTCTTTCAAAATATTGTTCAGCAGACCCACCAAGAAAAAATAGACATAGCGGTGGTTGCCGGAAATTGTCTGTGCAACATCAAATATTTTGTTTCTGATGGTCTGGTAGTTTTCCATCGTCAGCGGAATGGATTTTGTTTCGATGAGCAAGTTTCTGTATTCTTCAAAATCCATCTCAACAAATTCAATCAGCCCATTGCCGATAAATTTCTGTGCGTACTGCGTGACCTTGTTGGGGTAAGCGTAGGCCATGGAGTAAATCAGCTTATCGCTGCCCTCGAAAATTTTGATGCACGGATATTGTTCCATCGCAACTCCTTTTGCAAATAATCGATTTATCACAGAATAGCTTATTTGCTATTCACTGTGTATTTTTAGTTTTATTTATAGGACAATGGTAACATAAGGAACTGAAAAATACAATATTTCATTCATTGCAAAATTGAATAGTCGGCGAAAGAGGATATACCTGCCACGACCTTGGAAAAGCGAGCGAGCAATACGATGGGGTGAGAGTCCCGGTCAGGAACGGCTTTCGATGTACCGACAGTAACGCAAAAAATTTGAGGAGGAAGAAAAATGCCAAAGAAATTAGAAACCATGGATGCCGAAACCTTAATGACCACACCCATGCAGCCGCTAAAATTTATTGTGCAGGGGCTGATACCGCAAGGACTTCATGTTCTTGCCGGATCACCGAAAATCGGCAAGAGCTGGCTTGCCCTGTGGATTTGTTTGCAGGTGTCAAAGGGTGAAAAGGTTTGGGATTTTGAAACCACCCAAAGCGAGGTGCTGTATCTCTGCTTAGAAGATAGCTTTGCTCGCATCCAAAGCAGGCTATTTGAAATTACCGATGAAGCACCACCCACACTGCACTTCGCAATTATGAGCAATGCCATCGGCAGCGGACTGGAAAAACAGATTGAAAACTTTATTAGCGAACACCCCGACACAGGACTGATTGTCATTGACACTCTGCAAAAGATTCGCAAAACCGTCTCCGCAAATGTGAACCCCTATGCCGCCGACTACGACGATATCAATGCCCTCAAGCAAATCGCAGACAAATACAAAATCGCAATTGTGCTGGTGCATCACCTTAGAAAAACCGGTGACAGCGATCCGCTGAATATGATTTCGGGCACCAGTGGAATTGCAGGCGGTGCGGACACCAATTTTATCTTACAGAAAGATAAGAGAACAGAAAACACAGCATCCCTCATCTGCACAGGCAGAGATATTGAGGGGCGAGAATTGTTCTTGGAGTTTAATCGCTGCACCTTTGTTTGGGAACTGGTTTCCCCCATCATCATCGATGCTCTGATTATCCCCGATGAAATTATTCTTCTCTGTGATTTTGTGAAATCAGTTGGCGGCTTCACAGGCACGGCAACAGAATTGGCAGAGGTTCTGAAATTGGAATTGCGACCGGCAGTGCTGAAGAAAAAAATCATCAAGCACATGGAACATCTCAATAAAAACGGTATTCGCTATTCTGAAAACCGCACCTTTGACCGCAGAGAATTTTCTCTCTGTTATGACGGCAATGACGATATGACGGTAAATCTAAGCCCCTTAAATTTGCCGTCTTTGCCGTCAGCATCGTCAGCGGAGAGTAATTTAGCCAGCATTGCCCCCTGTCCGCCCCTGTGTGCCGAGATTGACGATGGCGTCGCATAACGCTACCCCATCTGCGGAAAACCGCAAATTGAGCCACCGTTGCCAAGACCTTGGATTTACACCGATTTCAGATTGAGCGTAGAAGTTTCGGCTACGCTTTTTCCCACCTCGGGTGGGGGCGAGCAGAGCAGGCGTGTATACGCCCGCAACTCGCCACCTTTCGGGCAGAAGCCCGTACCCACTTTACGAGAGTTAAAATCCCAAAATAGTAAGGAGATGCAATAATCAATGAAAGACAAATTTGAAACCTTTAGAGCCTCCGAAAAGGAGCAACAGGAGCTAAAACGCATGGCGAAGAAAGCCAATATGAGCAAATCTGATTACATTCGCCACTGTGTTTTTAATAAGGAAATAACTGTTATTGATGGCTTAGATGATTTTGCTAAACAGCTGAAAGCCATCGGAAACAACTTAAATCAGCTGACCACTCGTGCTAATATGGGGCATTTTGAAGCAGTCAATTTAGCAGAAACCAAGGAGCAGTTAGGAAAAATATACGATTTATTAACAAGCCTTTGCAAGGGTGAAACAGCCACAGAAACCGCTGTTGCTACTGAAGAACCCTCCGTTACTGAATTACAAATTGAAACTGATACAGGAGATTTACCACTCAAAAAACAACTTGAAAAAGAACGCAATGGGTTTTTATCGTTCTTGAACAGGAGATTTTGATGGCAACAGTCAACTACATTCCTTACAAAAAACAGTCGGCATTCACCCTGCGTGGTGTGATGATGTATGTCTGTCTCAAAGAAAAAACGTTCTTACAAGACCAAGGCTATCAGTTAATCACAGGGCAAAACTGCTGTGCCGAAACTGCATTTTCTGAATTTACTGCCACAAAAGTACGCTACAAAAAGAACAACCAAGTGCAATTCTATCACTACACGCAAAGCTTCAAAGTTGGTTTGGATATAACTCCGCAGAAAGCTCACGAAATTGCACTTGAGTTTGCACACAAAAACTATCCCGACTATGAAGTTTTAATTGCCACTCACATCGATGCACCGCACATTCACTCCCACTTTATTATCAATTCGGTCAGCTTTGAACACGGAAAAAAGCTACATCAGACACCGCATACCTTGCGTGAATTGAGATTATCCTCCGATGAAATTTGCATGGCACATGGCTTTGAAGTCCTCCCAACCTACACCTTTGGCAGAAGTAAAACCCCCAGCCGTGCTCAGCGTAAGGCTCAGCAGCGAGGTGATAGTTGGAAAAATCAGCTTCAACAAGCCATTGAGTTTGCCATGACACGAAGCTCTGATAAGGAAGATTTTATTTTCAATATGGAACGACAAGGCTACTTTGTAAAATGGACAGATGCACGCAAAACCATCACCTACACCTGTCCCAACGGTAAGTCCTGCCGTGACGATAGGCTCTTTGGTGCTAAGTTTTGCAAGGTCAATATGGAGCTTGAGTTTGATTACAGACAGCAGAAAAAAGAGATTGATGAGGAAAGTGGTTGGGAGTATGAGCGTAAGCAATTTGATAATCAACACCACAGACAGGTACAACAGGAGATTTACAAGCCGAGAAATACAAGCAAAAAGCTAACCAATGAGATTTTGCACAATCTAAGATTTCTCGAAAAAGGTGTCAGTGAAGATGATGAACTGGAAACCATTGCTCACCTTGCAACCCTCACCGCCTTGTCCTTTGCCGGGGTATATATTTTGCTTGAAGCAATGTCCAACAGCCACTCACAAGACGAACTGGATGACCAAGATGTAACTGATTATATAGAAAAGCTACAACAGGAGCCTGAAAATTGTATCGACTATGAGGAAGAACAGGAGCAGGGCTTCACTATGACAATGATGTAAGGGAGAGCACTATATGAAGAAAACAGAAAATTTGAACACAGGATTTTACGGAGAATCCATGCCGCTTGTCTACAACGACGGCAACACGGCACGAACAGTTTATCGTGATACAGCAGTTACTATGAATGATGCAGAGTGTTTTACCGAGCGAAAAATGGTGGTGGATGGAAAGAACTTTTATGTGAAATCTATCTTTCCTATGATGCCAAAATCTACTCCAACCAGAGAGCTACTTGCCTTGGTAGACAGCGAAAAAGAATAAAAAACAATAGACTTGTGGCACTGAATAGGGTATGTTGGTGTTACCGTATTCAGTTTGTCGGAAAGGAGCTTATATGAAACAGACAACTGAAAAATATACAATTTTATACGCAAGACTCAGTCAAGACGATGGCAGCCAAGGAGAATCCAACAGTATCAGCAATCAGAGACTCATCTTGGAGAAGCACGCAAAGGACAATGGCTTTGAAAATCTCAAATTTCTATTCGATGACGGATACTCAGGTACTAATTTCAATCGACCTGCATTCAAAGAACTAATGGAGCTTGTAGAAAATGATGAGGTAGCAACAATCATAGTGAAAGATATGAGCCGATTTGGCAGAGAGTATTTGGAGGTAGGCAGATACACCGAAATTATATTTCCAAACTATGATGTGAGATTTATTGCAATCGGTGACAACATTGATAGCCGATATGGAGTTGATGATTTTGCCCCGTTCAAAAATATAATTAACGAACTTTATGCAAAAGATTGTAGTCGTAAAATTCGTGCAGCCAACAGGGCAAAAGCTGAAACCGGTGCAAGGGTTGGCACAAGGGCACCCTATGGTTATATGAAAGACCCTGATGATCCAAAACGTAAAATCGTTGTTGATCCCGAATCTGCTGAAGTAGTCAAGTACATCTTCAAGCTCTGTGTTGAGGGAAATGGTCCCAGCCAAATCGCCAAAAGACTCTCAGAAGAAAAGATTTTTATGCCGAATTATTATTGGTACACAAAGGGTATGTCATACACCTCAACTACTGACATGAGTAATCCCTACCGATGGGAACAGACAACGATCCGCCATATTCTTGAAAATGAAGTTTATTTGGGCCATACGATCAACCTCAAAACAACAACTAAGTCCTTTAAAAACAAGAAGAAAATTGAAGTGCCAAAGGAAGAACAGCTTCGCTTTGAGAATACGCACCCTGCTATTATCTCTCAAAAGGTATGGGATATCGTTCAAGATATTCGTCAGCACAAACGCAGACGAACCAATATGGATGAGCAGGATATGTTTTCCGGTATGGTTTACTGTAAGGACTGCGGAGCAAAAATGGTACTGCATCGTGCCTCAACAATGAAGAAAAGTGATTACAATTTTGCCTGCCGAACCTACAAGAAAAAAGGCAAAGAGGTCTGCACCGCACATTTTATAAAAGAGGATCAGCTTGCGAAAATTGTGCTTGATGATTTAAGGCGAGTAACCCATTATGCAAGACAGCACGAATTGATGTTTGCAGAGGTTGTGGCGAAGAAAAACAGCAAGGAAACTGGGAAAGAAATTACCTTGCTGACCAAAGAAATTGCTACTTTAAAACGACGTGATGAGGAACTGACCAAGCTGTTCAAAAGGCTGTATGAGGACAATGTCCTCGGTAAAATTCCCAATGAGGTGTTCCGAAAATTAAGCGATGACTACCTTGCAGAGCAAAAAGAAATCAAGTCCACCATTCCCATAAAGGAAAGTAAACTGGAAAAACTTAAGGATTCGGTTGCAAATGTCACTGCATTCATCGAGGAAGCAAAGGAGATCACCGAAATCAATGAGATAACGGCAACCATTCTCCACAGGTTCATTGACAGGATTGTTGTGGGCGAGCGTACCGAGAAATATTCGAGAACAGCACTGCAAGAAATTCAAATCCATTACCGCTACATCGGGCTGCTTGACGATGTCATTGAACAACCTGCCACAAGAGAACAGCAAGAAGTCGCTTAGAAACAGCAAAGGGCAGACAGCGAAAACTCACTGTCTGCCCAATACCACACCGCTTAGCCGTAGTTTAGGAAAATGTCCCTATGGGACTACGGCTAAACGACCCTTTCTTTTTATGTTCTTACAGCTCTTTCCTCCGCGAGGTCAAGATACAACTTGATGGCCTCACCGGGGATGTCCCACGGAATGTGGTTACCGATACACATCACATACCCACCGGTCAGCTTGGAGGTCTCGACCATCCGATCGACCATGTCCGAAATCTCATCGGGGTTATTGCGCTTCAAAATCCGGTTGTCACCCTCTCCCGCCAAAAAGCAGTCCTTATGATTTTTCGCGATGGTTTTATAATCCGTATACGGCTCGGAGATGATTCCGCTGGCCCCGCAGGCAAACACGTCGTCGGCGTATTGATCCATGCAGCCGTCGGCCATAAAGATGACCCGCTTCCCGGCGGCTTTCAGCATGCCCCAATATTCCTCATAGCGTGGGAAAACGTATTTGTGCATCCATTCGGGCGAACACACCGGCCCGCGCGTGGTCACGATGTCGTCGTGGCAGGTGACGAATTTGACCGGCAGTTTGGCGAAAACCGAGAAGACCCGCCGGTTGATCTCGGCAAACTCGTCCATCACGCGTTCAAAACGCTCGTCGAGGCAGCACTCCAAAAACAGTTCCCACCCGAATGTCAGCATCGGCCACATAAATGTGGTGTTGTAAAATCCGACGCCGCGCGTCGAAAACGGCTCCGGTTCGCCCCAAGGTTTCGGAAAGGCCTGTTCGTAGTGTTTTTCTATGCTCTCAACCGACGTAAAATCACTGTGCTCGACCACAAAACCCCAGTCGGTCATGTCGGCATGCTCCAGCGGGCTGAAATTGAACACGTCCTCGGCGGTCTTAAAAATTTGTTCGCCGTGGATAAACGTCCCGGTCTGCCCCGTTCCCCAGCGCACCGTGCCGTGACAGGTGTCGTCACCGGTCGGACGCGTGATCGGCGCATCGTCTTTCGGAACCGGAAGATCCAGCCGCGGATACATCTCCAACAGCCGCTCCCGGCATTTTTTCGGGTGTGCATAAGCATCAATGCCCGTAATCCAGGTCTCGGCGTCGGGATTGGACCAGTGCTCCCAATGCGGCAGATGTTTGGGCGCAAGCCCCATGAACGCGTCGTATTTCTCACGCCGGTACGTTGTAAAGTCCATTATGTTTTCCTCTCGCTAATCCAAATGGAACAACAAATTTAAATCTTTTGCGACCGGGCTGTTGTCGGGATTGGTCTCCATGATGTCAGCCATAAAATCCCACCATTTGCGGTTGATGGCGGTGTCAGCGCTTTTGCTCCATTTTGTCTCGTCCTCGATCTCGATGTAGCCGAACAGAATCAGCGTCTCGGGGTCGAGATAGATCGAATAATTTTTCCCGCCGTGCGCATGAATCATGTCGATCATTTCCGGCCAGAGTTCGTTGTGTCGTTTTTCGTATTCGGCCTCCATACCCGGGTAAAGTTTCATTTTAAAACCTTTGTAAATCATTTGCTCTTTTCGCCCTTTCACATCAAATTATGCATAATATTGACCGACCAACCGATTCAGCAGACGAACCGGCAGCAGTTTCTGGAGAGTGACGAAGACTTTATATTGAAAACCGATCGCCTTCAGCGGCTTCGGATGCTTTTGCAGTGCGGTTTTATAAAACACCTTTGCGATGACCGCCGGATCCATACCGTTCTGCTCTTCATGTTCCATCTGAGTCACCTGCCGTTCGATAACACCACCGTACAACGTGTTCTCAATCGGCGCTTTTTCACGTTTTTCCGTGAAGCCGGTCTTGGCGTCACCGAGCATCAGCGCACTCACCCGAATGCCGAACGGCCGCAGTTCGTTGGCCAGCGCACAGGCATAGGCATTGATGGCCGCCTTGCTGGCCGAATAAATGGTCTGGAACGGAATCGATAAGGTTCCGGCAACCGAACTTGTAAACAACAGCGTTCCGCCGCTTTCCCGCAGTTTCGGAATCGCGGCCTTCACACAATTATGTGCGCCGATAAAGTTGACCGAAAGTTGTTTTTCAACCGCATCCGTCCCGGTGAATTCAACTGCGCCTGAGATGCCGAACCCGGCATTGGCAATTAAAACGTCGATATGTTCAATCTGTGCCAAAGCTGCTCGAACCGCTTCCGGATCGGTGACGTCCGTTGTGATATGCAAGACGCCGTCATGGTTGTTGCCGTGCCGCGACAGATCATAAACCTGCCATCCGTTTTTAACGAACTCCAGTGCGCACGCAAGGCCGATCCCGTTGGATGCGCCGCTGATAACAACTGTTTTCACAATATTCATCCTCTTATGTTTGCGGGTTTCGGCTCCGCCGAAACCCGCATTTAATTTTTAATTCTTTTCTTCCGTTTCGATAACCTTTTTCATAATGTCCATCGCCTCGTCGAGCAGCGCGTCGGTGTGCGTGGCCATATAGCTGGTGCGCAGCAGGCAATCGGTCGGACCGGTCGCCGGCGGCAGCACCGGATTGACGTAGACACCCGCTTCATACAGATCTTTGGCGCGGGTCAGCGTCTTGAGTGCGTCACCGGTCGGCAGCGGAACAATCGGCGTCAGGTCGGTGCAGCGGTATTCGATGCCGCGTTTATCCATCCCCGCCCGGACATATCCCGCAATTTCACGCAGACGCGCCACCCGTTCGGGATGCTCACGCAGAATTTCAAGCGCTTTCAGTGCCGTGGCACAGTTGGCCGGCGGAATCGAAGCGCAGAAAATAAACGGTCTGGAACAGTGCCGCGTATGCTCGATCACGGCGGCATCGGCGGCCATATACCCGCCCAGCGATGCCAGCGATTTGCTGAATGTGCCCATAATAATGTCGACCTTGTCGGTCAGTCCGAAATGTTCGGCGGTGCCGCCCCCGCGTTCGCCCAAAACGCCGAGTCCGTGGGCGTCATCGACCATCACACGCGCGCCGTATTTTTCGGCCAGCGCCACGATCTCGGGCAGCTTGCAAATGTCGCCGCCCATGCTGAATACGCCGTCGGTGACAATCAGTTTTCCGTATTTTTCATCGATCTCCGAGAGTTTTTTCTCCAGGTCGGCCATATCGCTGTGGCGGTAACGCACCATCTGCGCATACGAAAGCCGGCACCCGTCGTAAATGCTGGCATGATTTTCGCGATCGCATAAGATATAGTCCTCACGGCCGGCAATGGCACTGATAATGCCCAGATTGGTCTGGAAACCGGTCGAAAAGGTCATCACGGCCTCTTTGCCCAGAAACGCAGCCAGTTCTTTTTCCAACTGTATATGCAGCGCCAGTGTCCCGTTCAGAAACCGGGAACCGGAACAACCGCTGCCATATTGTTCAAGCGCTTTCACGCCCGCTTC
The DNA here is from genome assembly GCA_035380125.1 of Oscillospiraceae bacterium. Lineage (NCBI taxonomy): Bacteria > Bacillati > Bacillota > Clostridia > Eubacteriales > Oscillospiraceae > Oscillospiraceae bacterium. The sequence continues at coordinate 63,190 of DAOSWV010000011.1, read as the reverse complement.
AATCACTTCGGGATGCACCGTCAGACCCAGATAGTTGTTGGAACCGAGCATAATCCGGCGTTTCCCCTCCATGACGACTTCAACGTCCTGCCGGGTCTGCAGCTCGTGGAAATACGGGTAAAGCCCCATCTCCTTGGCCTGACTCGCCATTGTTTTATCGTGATAGCATTTTTCAAGAATATCCATTCAAGCACTCCCTTAAAAGAAATACACATGTAAGCCGGAATTCATTTTACCACCTGCAAAAAAACCTGTCAACACATCACACAAATGCCCGCCTCTCATATAATGAGGTTGAGCGGCTATGTATAGCCGCAACCTGAAACGGAGGACATAATTATTATGAACGAGCGAAACGGATGCAATCCGTCGACCGGCTCTTTCCGGGAGGTTGTGAATTGCAGCGTTGACAGGATATACGATTCCTGCTATGACAAGGATTGTCTGGAAGATCTTCCGGTTTGTTTCACAAACTGCAGCCAGAATATCATCGACAATGCCATCGCCTGCAAGTTCAAGAAGTGCGAGATCGTCAACGTCATTGTGAACGTCGAGCCGATTCCGTATAACTGCGGATTCTACGCCGTCGACATCACCTTCTTCTTCCATTGCTGGTTCGAATGCTTCACCTGCATGGGCGACCACGGCCAGTGTGTTGAAGGCCTGGCCATCTACAACAAAAAAGTCATCCTTTACGGCTCAGAGGGTGACTCCATGATCTTTACATCCCAGTATTCCGGCTGCTGCAACGACTGCACGACCTTCAGCACCAATATGCCCAAGGCCACGGTCGAAACGGTACAGCCGATCGCGCTCTCAGCGCGTTTGCTGGACATCTGCGACTGCCCCCATCATCTCAACCGCTTCGGTGCCAATATTCCGGCTCCCATCGCCGAAAGATTTGAAGGTAACTTCAATGTCTGCGACCCACGCAGAGTCGTGCTTGCCACCATCGGTTTGTTCTCAATCGTCAGCATTTCCCGTAAAGTCTCCCTGGTCGTTCCGGCCTGCGGCTTCGGCGTCCCGCTGAAGGAATGCGTCGGCTCCGATGAAGACCCCTGCGAACTGTTCTACAAGATCCAGTTCCCGACCGATCAATTCTTCCCCCCGCGCATGAGCGAAAACAACAACAATGTAGCCCCGACCGGCTGCAGCTGCAACAGGTAGGCTCCGACACGATTTCCCCGGCGTGAAACGACGGGGTTATAACGACTGATTCTGTCAGCCGTTAAAGAAAATCTGTCAGACATATTCTCTCCCAAAACAAACACGGACGGTGCGCACCGTCCGTGTTTTGTCTTCTCTATACTTATAAAACTACTTTATCAATTCGCCGATCTTTTTTCGGAATTCGTCCACCTGTGACGGCATACGTTTGCCGAACGCGCACTCGTTTGAAAAATCCTCGCAGTTGTTTTTCAACGCGTCGTATCCGCCTTCTCCGAGACGCGCAAGCGCCGTTTTAACGATCTCCTCCGGTTTTCTGCGCTGTCGTTTCTCGGCAAGCGAATATTCCCGGACCTCCAAAAAACCGCCCAGCAAAAACTGCGGCAACCCGGTTTTTCGGACTTTCACCGACATTGGGTCGTTCACCCCATCACCGTTTTCGGCACAGAAGTGTACAACCTCAGCGTTGCCGACATAAATCCCGTGATGAAAATAATATTGTCGCCCCACCCGAATCTGATCACCGATTTCGGGTTGTTTTGCTTTCCAAACGCTCATTTTTCCGCCAGCTTTTCCTCGATAAAATTGCACACGTCACCGACCGTGACAAATGCATTTCCCTCCATTTGTGTGATTTCGATGTCGAATTCCTGTTCCATAGCGATGGCCATAATCAGCATCATAATCGATGAGAATCCCAAATCGCCGCCGAGAGTCGTCTCGTATGTAACGGCGTCAAGGTCGATCGAGTGATCCTTCATCACCTTTCCGATCAACTGCTTCAAGCGTGCAAAAACCATAGTTTCAGTTGTTCCCTTTCAAAATTTACGCTTTTCTCTTTTCTTTCTACAGAGACTCCAAAATCCGATCGACGACCAGCTGCCGAAACTCCGGCGACAACATCATAAAATAGGCGGTAAAGCCGGTCACGCGCACGACCAAATCGGGGTATTTTTCGGGATTTTTGTGCGCATCCAAAATCTTTTCCTTGTTCAGGATGTTGACGTTGATCAGCGTGCCGCCCTGATCGACATGCCCTTTCAGCAGCGCCATGACTTTCTCAACGCCGCCTTCTTCGGCTTTCAGGCCGGGGTCGAGTTCCAGCTGCCAGGGCGCGGTGTTGCCGTAACCCGGCTGAATCGCGGCGATGCCGTTCGCAACAGCGGTTGCGGCGCCGTCGCGGCGGAAATTGGTGTTGGGGTTTGCCCCGTGCGTGATCGCGGCATGAGATTTTCTGCCGTCGGGTGTCGCGCCGACCTTTGCGCCGAATTCCAGCGTGTTGGCCCAGGAAAACCACCCCGGGATCAAAATACGGTCATCGGGCATCGGGTAATGATGCACCGCTTCCGAGAAAGTCCGGCTGATCTTGTTCGCCCATTGATCACCCCGGCTGTTGCCTTGGCAGTACCGGTCTGACGATTTCAAAATCAGCTGAATCCGGTCATACGGCGCACCCTCGAAGTCGTGTTCCATTGCCTCCGTCACCTGCTGCCAGGTCAGCACTTTTTCGTCTTCCACACGCTGCTGCAGCGCGGCAAACGAGTCGGCGACTGTCGCAAGGCCCGCACCGTCGATGCACAGGTTAAAATACTCGGCGCATTGAGTCATATCCAGCCCCTGTTCGACGGTGTTATGCGAAATCAGATTCAGCACCAGTTCGGGCATATATTCATGCATATGTTCGAGTTGAAAATTAATGCCCTTTGCCGTGACGTCAATGGCCTTATTCAGATGGAATTCAAACCGCTCCCACAGCTTTTCAACGGTGGGTTCGGGTTCCGCCGAAATCTCTTTAAAAGCCACCTCAAAGACCTTTGCGACGTTGATTTTTACGGTGTCGTTCAGCGTATATTCCAGTCCGGGCAGCGAATTCCAGTGGCAGCCGACGGCCACGCGGTCACGCGCCATCGCAGCGGTCATTTTTCGGTTTTTCGTAAAATTCATCAGACCCTTGTCACCCGAAAACCGCGGCCAGCCGTTGCCGTCCTCAAACAGGTATTCAACGCCCTTGCGGAACAAATCCTGATTGATGCCGTCAAACAGCCGAATCGTGACGTTGAGTGTGATGTTGAGCCAGTGTCCGGCCTCAAGCACCAAAAACGAGAGTTCGTTGGTCTTGTCTTTTCCCTCGGCGTCGGGTCCGCCGATCTGATAATAATGCGGGTTGAGCAGCATCAGATTGGCGAGAATAAAGGTCGCTTTGTCGTCATCCAAAAGACCGGCGGCCTTGTCGCGCAGATAAAACGGATACAAAAACTGATCCAGCTGCATACCCGCACCCTCACGGTTATAGGTCCAAGAAGCGTTTTGAAACCACCCCATCCATTGGCACATCTCCAAAAAGGTGCGCGGCTCCCGCTGCATCAAATTGACGTTGCACTCATACATCTCCGCCAGCGTCTGCCGGAGATTCGGATCTTTTTCATCCTCCATCAGCTGTTTGATCACGGGCAGATGCCGTCCGATATAACGGATGATCGCCTCGACCACGCGGATTTCGGCGTCATAAAATTCATATTTCGACGGATCGTTCATTTCCCGGTAGTGTTTGAGCTTTTCCAACAGGCCCGAAAAGCCCAACTGCGCACCGATCTGATAGTCGGGCGCAAAATGCTGATTGGCGCCGATGCCGGTGATGATGTGATATTTCTCCTGATCTTCTTTCATCTCGTCGAAAGAAGCGACAAAATCGGGCCAATATTTCTCCCACTTAATACCCGCTATGTCCTGCAGCAGATAGGTATGCCGTCCGGCTAAAATTTCGACGGGGTCAACATAAAGCGGACACTCGTCATAATATTTTGCCAGATTAATCGAAAACTCTTCCGCGCCGCAGATAACGCCCGGGCGTTTGGTCACCGGTTCAAAATGAAACCCCTCCGGCAGCGGAATACCGCCGTTGTCATCGCAGTCGATATAACCTCTCTGTGCTTTTTTGGCGAGCGTCTGTTGGATTTTGGTCTGGTGCAGCAGCGCAGCCCTCTCCCGATACGTCAACATGTTTTGTGCCTCCGAAATTTTAAATAAAATCAACTCATTTTGATATTTGCGAAGCGGAAAGGAATCTGATATTTTTCAACGATCGGCCCCAGCATCGCTTTCAGCGCAGGTTTATCGGGCGTCTCGAATTTTTTGATAAAATCGGTGTCCTCCACCTGTTTGCTCAGCCCGAGCGGGTGATAGGGCAGAACCTCGTAATACGCCAGATTTTTCAGACCCGCGGCGAATTTCACGATTTTCTCCAGTTCGTCCGCCGCATCGTTGACGCCCGGAACCACCGGTGTTCGCAGAATGATCTTTGCCCCGTGCCGGTCGAGTTCCCTCAGGTTTTTCATAATCGTCCCGTTCGAAATCCCGGTGAAATCTTTGTGAATTTCGTCGTCAAACGCCTTCAGGTCGATCATCCACACATCGACGAACGGCAGCGCCTGTTCCATCCGTTCAAACGGCATGGAGCCGTTGGTCTCAACCCCGCAGTGAATGCCCCGCGCTTTGGCGGATTTGAGCAATTCGAGCAGAAACGGTGTCTGCATAAACGGCTCGCCGCCCGAGACGGTCAAACCGCCGGTCTCACCGTAATAGGGCTGATCGGCGGAGACCTCCGCCATCACCTCTTCAACGGCCGTCTCCTTGCCGCACAAAATCCTTGCGCCCGAATAACACCCTTCCGCGCAGTGTCCGCAGTGCAGGCAGAGCTTCGGATTGAAGACATATTCGGGATAGGTGTGGATGGCCTCGGGATTATGGCACCACGCGCAGCGCATATTGCAGCCCTTCAAAAAAACCGTCGTGCGGATTCCCGGCCCGTCGTGCACCGACATCCGCTGAATACTGGAAATCAGACCCGTTATACCCATCGTTCGCTTATTTTGCCTTTCTGATGATCTTCATACTGCCGGACCGCTGAAAATCGGTCGTGCGGATCGTAAATTTGTCGATCTGCATATAGCGCGGCAGATTGCGGTTGATTTCAACCAAAGCCGCCTTAAACGCCGTTTCCATGTCGGCAATTCCGTCGGCCGTGCCGATGTTCTCATGCGGCAGAACCTCGACCGCGATCACCTGTGCGCCGAAGTCGTTTTTATCCTCATACACCAGACAGTCGCGCACGAACGGAATCGCGTTGACCAGCGCTTCCAGTTCTTCGGGCGAGACGTTTTCGCCGTTGTCGAGGATGATCAGATTCTTGGTGCGCCCGATGATGTAAAGTCGGCCGTCCTCGTCGAATTTCGCCAGATCGCCGGTCTTGAACCAGCCGTCGCCGAACGCCGCCGCAGTCGCTTCCGGATCGTTGTAATAACCGTCGAACAGATTGTCGCCCTTGAGCCACAGTTCGCCGTCAACCAGTTTCAGTTCCTGATTGGGGTAGGGCATTCCGACCGAATCCGGGTGGGTCAGAAAGTCACCGCTGCCGCTGACGAGGTTGGCGGTTTCGGTCAGCCCGTAACCCGGGCATACCGCCACGCCGAGTTTGTCGAACTTGGCGATCAGATCGGGCGAGACGGGTGCGCCGCCGCAGATGATGCATTTCAAGTTTCCGCCCAAAGCACCGAGGCCGTAGGCCGAGGCGATGGTATAGAGCAGTTCGGCCAATGCCGGAACCAGCACCATCGTGTCGGGTTTCGCGGCGGGCAGGTCCTTCATAAACGCCTTCATGTTCGCGCATAAATATAACAGCGAACCGGTATAACAGGCGGTCAGCAGATTGCGCACCAGCCCGAACACATGGATGAACGGGATCATCGCGTAATAGCGGTGGAAAAACGCCTTTCCGAGTCCGTAAGCGCCGTTTTGCGCACCGCGCATCAGCGCTCCGTGGGAGAGCAGCGCACCTTTCGGCATTCCGGTCGTGCCGCCGGTAAAGATGATAACCGCCGGCGCGGACTTTTCGATGCGGCTTGCCGCAGGCGCTTTTTCGCTTTGCGCAAGGTCCTCTTCGATATCTGCTGCGTTGAAAAATTTCACATCGGGACAAGCGGCTTTCACCGGTTCGACCGACGCCGCAATCTCGGGATTAAACAGCAGCATCTTGGCTTGAAACTTCTTCAGCGAGCCGATCATCGCGGGCGGCGGAAGCTGTACGGGAACCAAAACCGCCACACAGCCGAGCGTTGTCGCCGCAAAGAAGAACCGCACAAAATTATACTCGTTTACGAAGGCAAACGCAAGATGGTCGCCCGGTTTTACGCCGTTTTTTAATAAAAATCCCCGTGCCGCAGCCACATCCGCGTCGAGTTCGCGGTAGGTCTTGACATGACCCTCCCACGCGACGGCTTCACGGTCGCCGAATCTCTTCACGCTGTCGCACAGCAAGCCGGAGATGGTCGGAATGTAGACGAGTTTTTCGAACTCGCCCTCATCCAACAAATTTTTAAAATACGTTCTGCTGTCCATTTTCAAATGCCTCCTTTTTTTCATTTATGCCGCTGCGCTTGTTCCGGCATCGACGCCATCATGCGGCGCAGTTCCTCGGTGTGTTTTTCAAGCATGTCCGGCGATGGGAAACCGCCGGAATTATACGCGGAAAAGTCAATCGGACGCCCGACGATAATCTCTTGCCGCCGAAAAATCCGGCAGGGTTTTACCGTATAAATCGGAATGATCGGTGCGCCCGAAGAGAGCGCCAGAAGAACAGCGCCCGGCTTGAACGGCAAAAGGCCGCCTTCGGGTTCTTCGCCGGGCAGTTTGAGGCGGCCCTCGGGGAACAATCCCACAACGCCGCCCGCTTTCAACACGTCAAGCGAATAGTTGAAACTCTCCAAATCGATGGATTCGCGGTTGATCTTGATGCAGCCCATCGACCGCATGAACCAGCCCATCAAAGGACCGCTTGTGAAAACCTCATCGGCGGCCACAATCCGCACCCGCCGCCTCATAAACGCATGGGACATCATCACCGGATCCCAGTAACTCCTGTGATTTCCGATCAAAATCGCGCTGCCCTTGATTTTTCGGGTCGCGCCGTCGAGATAACGGTATTTCGTGCCGAACGCAAGGCGCATCAGCGGCCATGCGGTGATGCGGACAAAATCCATCACGAACCAACGCGGGTTCAAAACGCCCGTCTGCCCGACTTTTTCCCGGAGCCGCACCTGCTTTTCAAATCCGAAAATCTTCTTTTTCAGCAGCCCCGCGATCTCCTCTGCTTTTTCGGGCGATGGGTCGACCGTATCGCAGTATTGGCTCAGATACATCTTCTCGCCGATCATCAGCTTGGCGCGTTTGAACAGCCCGTATTTCCCCTCGAACCACACCGGAATCACCGGCGCGCCGCTCTGGAGCGCCATATAGACCACGCTGGGCTTGAACGCCTCGCTGTCGCCGTTTCTGATCAGGCGGCTCTCGGGAAACACGATCACCACGCCGCCTTTTTTGAGCGTGTCGATGCTCTCGGCCAAAAACGAGACGTTTCCGCTGCCGCGGTCCACCCGAATGGCGCCGAGTGCTTTTAAAAACCACGGCATCAGTTTGCCGCTCTCATACACGACCTCAGCGGCCAAAAAGCGGCAGCTGCGCCCGAAAAACGTGAAAAACAACACCACGAAATCGAACATGGAGGTGTGGTTTGCCGCGATGATCGCCGGCCCTTTGATTCTTCGGCTCTGCCGCTGCCGATTTTCGTAATAGGTCTTGCGTTTGAGATACAGCAGTTCGGGCAAAAACGAGGTGATTTTGATAAACCAGATCATGAAACGGTTCAATTCCCGTGCTCCTTTTGGGGTAGTTCCACCCCGAGTTCTTTTGCCACGATCTCTTTGGTGTAGGTCTTGTGCATTTTAAACGCCAGCGCCCAGCCGAGCAGGCAGGTCACGCAGACGATGATCGGCACAAACATCAACCCCAGCTTAAACGGTTCTCCCGCAGGCGCGGTGATGCCGAACAGTTGGTCGGCGGTCAGCCCTTTGATGTATTCGTAGACGACCCCGGTCGAAATCGCCGCCGCCAGCGAAGTGAACAGCGCCTGCATCGCAAAATACGACGCGCTGCGGTTCTTTCCGGTCAGTTCGAGTTCCACCGCAGCCAGTTGGGTCGGCACGATATAGGGCATCGCAAAGAACGCGCCGATGCTGAAACTGCTCATCACGCCGCCGATGCAGCCGATCACGACCTGCGCGGTCACGTTGTCGGGCCAGAAGATTTTCCCGCCCGCAATAAAGCCCAGAATCGACACCGCAAACAGCAGAAACGCGGTCTGAACCGCAAACCGCATGCCCTTTTTGCGGAAGATTTTATAAAAGAAATACAGCATCAGCGGCACAGGTGCAAACGCCGTCGTGTTCATGATGGCCGCATAGTTCGCGCCGAGGCCCATCCACCCCGAAATCAGGGCGTTTTGCGCGGCCAAAAAGATCTGAAGCCCGAAAAAGACACAGCAGTTGACCAGTTCCCACTTGATAAAGGACTTGTTTTTCAATACGATTCTGAGGTTTTCCCAGAACGGGATTTTCGGTGTGTCTTTGGTGGTGTCGCCGTATTTGTCGCCCTCTTTGATCATAAAAACGGGAATCAAAATCGTCAGCATCAGCGGCAGCGCATAAAGCGCGACCGAGCGGATGTTGACGCCCGTGCCCAAAAACACCGGCACCAGCGCATACACGAGCGAATACCCGACCGTGTCGAAAAACGCCTTATAGCTCGATACCCGCACCCGCTGGGGTTCGTCTTTGCACACCGTCGATAAGCTGCCGTAAAACGCCAATAAACACATCGTATAAGTCGTGAAGAACAATACGCCCCAAATCATAATCCAAATCGTGTTTTTCACGCTGTTCTCGACGAATTCGAGCGGGATCCACATCAGCAGATAGGCGATCATCATCGGCAGAAACGAAACCACGATCGCGGGTCTGCGGTTACCCCATTTGGTGCGCAGATTGTCGGTCAGATGGGCCAGCGGGATGTCAACCACGCCGTCGAAAATCCGCCCCAGCGACCATAACAACCCCCATACCGCCGGAAAAATCAACGTATAGCCGGCGACGCTCCATTGGGCCTTGTCGGCCGACAGCGCGACCGGATAGACGGCGTCGGTAAAATAGGCCATCAAAAACACCATCATGATATTCGGCCCGAACCCGGACGCGGCATAGACAAATTCCTTCCATCGCTTATCCAGCGAATGCATAATAAAAGTCATCCTTTCTGTCTGCTAATTCTTCATAATAAATCCCGCGAATTCCGCAGGGGTTGCAAAAAATTCGGACGCGCCCAGCGAGATGGTCACATTGAATTCGGCGCAGATTTTCTCGACCAGCGAAAAATACTGCAAACTGTTCCCGCTGAGGTCGTATAAAAAATGCGCTTCGGGCTTGACGGGTTCTTCGGCGGAGAGCACCTCGGTAAAAAGTTCGCATACGCGCCCGAGGGTCTTGATGTAATAGCCGCCGTGTTTTCCCTCGAGGACAGCCATCTCCGAGAGTTTGACTTCCCGAAATCCGGTTTCGCCGTTTTCGAGCATTTTTGCGACCGCTCTGCGCTGCACCTTGCATTCCAGCACCGTCGGAAGATCCTTTTCGGCAAGCAGCACCCGTCGGACCTGCATGTTCATCGGCAGCGCGGAATTGATTTGAAACACCTGCGACAGCACCCCGTCGATCTGATAGGGTGTGGCGTTGTCCTCCGGCCGGACGATCAGCGCCGGACAGACGGTGTTTTTCGCGCCTTTGACGCCCAGCACGCACAAATGCTTGACGCGTTCAATCCGAAAATGACACTCAATCGCATCCGGACTCAGATTTTCACCGTTTTCGCAGATGATCAAATCGTCTTTGCGCCCGTCGATCCAGTAATCGCCCTTATCGCCGCGATGCACCAGATCGCCGGTATAAAACGGTTCCTCCGGTTTTCTTTCATGTAATACGCCGTTCTCGATAATCGCATGGGCAAGCGAATTTCCCCGCACAATCAGTTCGCCGCTGTCACCGCCCGCAATCTCATAAGTCACCGACGGGAACGGTTTGCCCACGCTGCCCGAGAGCCGTTTTTCAGCCGGCAGCGCCAGCTGCACCGACGTGATGCCGATCTCGGTCATGCCGTAGCCGTTGTAGAGCGGATAGCCGATCGCGTTAATCAGCCGCAGGGTATTTTCGTAGATATAACCGCCGCCGCTGATGCAAAACCGCACCGACGGCCCGAAGACCCGTTCCAGCACCTCTTTGAAAATCGAGGCGCTCACCAGTTTTCTGCCGAACTGCGGGAAAACCGACTGCAGCCAAAGCGAAAACCCGACGCCCTTTTCAAATTTCGCGGCGAGTTTTTCTCCTCGGTCCGCGATCTCTTTTTCGATGCCCGCGGCGACGGTGTTCCACAGCACCGGAATCGCGAAAATATGGGTCACGCCGTGGCGGCGGCAGGCGTCGCGGATGGCCTCGTGGGTATAGCCGGATGAAAAAACGAACGTGCGCCCGAAAAAGCTGAACCACAGCAGATTCGCCACCAGCCCGAAGATGTGGTAAAACGGCAGAAACGCCAGCAGTTTGGCTTCGCCTTTGTAATAGCTCTCAATGGTCGGGTTGGCCTTTAAAACATAGCGGCTGTTGAAAATCTGTTCCGAAATCGCCCGTCCACGGTAAAGGCAGAGCTTCATGGTGCCGGTCGTGCCGGAACTGCACAGCGCAATCTCGTCCGCCCATGCGGGTTCAATCGGCTTTTCGGGCTTTCGGATCAGCTGATTTGCGTCGATAAAAGGATATTCGCCGAACGGGGCGTCGGAAATCACGGCGGCGGCGTCTGCGGATTTCAATACCGCGCCGATGTCGTCCTGCGGCGCTCTGGTGTTGACAAGCAGCGGACGGTATCCGGCCATCAGCAGCGCCCAGAACGCGACGATCCACTCGGGGCTGTTTTCGAGCTTGATCCCGACAAACCTGCTGCGTTTTTGTTCCCCGAGCGCGGCAAAAAGCACGCCTGCGGCGTCCTCGATGTACGCTTTGCACTGCGCATAGGTGATTTTAGCGATTTCGCCGTCTTTTTGATATTCCAAAAAGACGTTCCCGCCGAAGCTGAAAACGACTTCAAAAATAGCCCGAAACGTCAGATCGCTTTTTTCAAGGTCGGAAAGCGCCCTGTTGTAATATTTCATACACACTCCCCGCGCGGTGTTTTTTGCAATATGGCATATGCCGCTCACATCCAAATCAGAACCGGCGGCGAAACATACGAAATCAGTTTATCATAACCCGCAAATCATTGCAAGAAATTTGTCATTTTAGGGCGAATCCCACCGCATGATGCCGGTTTCAAACGTGTCAAAAAATCTGTCGGTTTTTATAAAACGGGAAACCGCTGAAACGGTTTCCTGCGCGCCGCTTCCACACTCGGTATTTTTCTCTGTAGGGAACGGTCTTGACCGTTCCGAATGAAAATTCGCCAGAGACAATGACCGTCTATTATTCAACAGCAGACAGAACATACCCAAACGGGTGTTGCCCGCTTCGGAGACGGTTATCGAACAAAGTTTGAAGACCGTTTCCTACAAAGCAAATCCTCCGCCGAATCCCTCTCTTGAAACGCAGGCGGAAAATGTGGTAAAATAAATTCAACAAATCCGGAGGAACACGAATGCTCAGATTCATCGTCGGCCCCGCGATGTCGGGCAAGACATGGGAAATACAAAAACAAGCCGCCGAATACGCCGAAAAAGGCGAAAAGGTGTTGTTTGTCGTGCCCGAGCAGTTCGTGTTTTCCAGTGAGCAGATGCTGTTAAAAGCGGGCGGCGAACGGTTCATGCGCACCGCCGAAGTGCTGTCGCTGTCCAAACTCGCCCACGCGCAGGGCGCCGACGGCTGCAAAATGGCCGACGCCGCCGCCAAACAGGCGCTGATGTCGCTGGCGGTCTCACAGGTCTCGGACGAATTAACGATTTATAAAAAGCAGTCCGCCCGTGCCGACTTCATCCCGATGGCGCTCGCCGCGATCCACCGTTTAAAACGCGCCGCGCTCGACGAGACCAAACTGCACGACCTCTTTCTTCGGGCAAAAAGCCCGTTTTTAAAACAAAAGCTCTCCGATCTCGCATTGCTCTCGGGGGCTTATAACGCCGTCATGGGTGACAAATATTTCGACCCCGACGACGACATGAAACGGCTGGCCGAAATTCTCGAAGACAACAACCCCTACAAAGGCGCCTGCATCTTTTTCGACGCCTTCAAGGACTTCACCGGCGTCGAATACGACGTTCTGCGCCCTTTAGTCCGCGACGCCAAGGAGGCGGTTTTCACCTTTGCCTCCGACCGCGAAAACTTTTTGAAATGCGGCAGCGGCGCGCTGTTTTCGACCGTGGATCGCACCGCTCTGAAACTCATCGAAACGGCAAAAGAGACGAGACAGCCCGTCGCCGAGACCGAATTTCTTGAAAACACCTATTTCAACAGCGCCTTTTTGGCCTCTGCGGAAAAGACCTTCCGCACCGGCGCAACCGATGTGGAAGGCCCCTATGACGGCAGTTTGCGCATGACCCGCTGTTCCGGCCCGGTCGAAGAGGCCGAACGCGTCTCTCAGGCCGTCGAAAACCTCGTGCGCAAAGGCGATATCCGCTACAAAGACGCTGTGATCATCGCCCGCGACTGCAAACCGCTTCAGGGCATTCTCGACCGCGCGTTGGCCAAATATAATATCCCGTTTTTCTGGGACAACCGCAAACCGCTGTCGGCCTCACCGGTCTTCCGGTTTCTGCGCGGCGCGCTCGAAGTCGCCTGCGGCGACGGCGCAAAGCTGCTGGGCTGCCTCAAGTCGGGCTTTTTCGACCTCGATCAAAAATCCGTCTGCAAACTCGAAAATTACGCAATCGAAAACGGCAAGCGGACGCTGTCCGATTTCCGCAGCCCCTGGCCCGATCCCGAGATCGATCAAGTCCGTGCATCCGCCATGCAAAAACTCGACGCGCTTTCCGCCGGCATCGACAAATCCGACCCCATCGGTTTTGCCAGGGCGGTCTATGAATTTTTACAGACCAGCGGCGTGCGCAAACGCTTTGACGAACTCGTGGAACTCGAAAAAATCCCGCGTCTCGAGGCGATCATGACCGATCCCCGGCGCGCTTACAATACCCTGATGACCCTGCTGGACAGTTTCGTTGCGGCGCTCTCGGAAAACGAAGCCCTTCCCAAACTCAGCAAACGCCGTTACTGCGATATTTTGAATCTGATGGCCGATGCGATGACCATCGGCGAAATCCCGGAACACATCGACTGCCTGCAGGTCGGCGACGCCGACCTGATCCGTCCCGCGAACGCCAAAGCGGTGTTCGTCATCGGCGCCAACAGCGGTGTTTTTCCGGCGGATCCGTCCGAATTTCAACCGTTTTCCGCTTCCGAAAGCCGCGAACTGGCCGAACTCGGCGCCGATCTGGCCGACGAACCCGAGCGCCAGATCGCCGACGAGGATTACCTCGTTTACAGCGCCCTGTTCTGCGCCCGCGACTATCTGTGGGTCAGCTACAATTCCGCCAACCTCAGCGGCACCGAAAAACTCCAGCCCTCGCCGTTCGTCAACCGCTTAATTGAAATCGCGCCCGACGCCGAAAAAATCCCCGAATCCGGTTTTGCCGAACGGGTTTTCAATCCCGAACAGGCGGCGCTGCTGCTGACCGAATCGGACCCGGATGAATATGCCTCGTTGGAAGCCGCGCTGAAAGACACGGGACACGCAAACTTAGCCGAAGCGCTCAAAGAGAGCGCCGAATACGGCAAAACCCAAAACGCCCGAAACGCCTCCGCATTGCTGTTCGGCAGGAATATGCACCTCTCGCCGTCTCAAGTCGAGAGCTTTTCCCAGTGCCGTTTCGCCTATTTCTGCAATTACGGCCTCGGCGCAAGGCCGATCCGCCAAAAGAAACTCGACGCCGTTCAGTGGGGCACGGCGGTGCATTACGTCATGCAGCATCTGCTCCAAAAATACCCGCAGGGCGTCACCGCGTTAAGCGATGAGACGCTGACGTCCGAGATCGGCCTTTTGTTGGACGAAGCGGTCAAACTACTGATGCCGCCCGATTTTTCCCCGAGCGGTGAGGCGAAATTTTTTCTCGAAAAACTCAAAGCCGGATTGGTCGGCGACGCACGCCGCATCTCGGAGCACCTCGACAAAAGTTTGTTTAAAATCGACGGCTGCGAGATCGAGATCGGCCCCGATAAAGAGATTCCGCCGCTGGATTACGCATACGGCGACACGAATGTCATGCTGCGCGGTAAAATCGACCGGGTGGATCGCTACGACGCCCCCGACGGCAAGACCTACCTGAGCGCCGTCGATTATAAAACCGGCAGCACGAATTTCACGATGGCATCCCTTGCCGACGGCAGTAAGATTCAGTTGGCTTATTATCTCAAAGCCCTGTGCGCCGACGGCAGCAAATACAGCGGCTGCATTCCCGCCGCCTTCTTCTATTTCCCGCTCAACGTCAAATCCGAAATTTCAAATTCGGACGAACCCTCTTCGCGGATCCGCCCCAACGGCAAACTGCAGGGCTTTTTCCGCGACGGGGACACCTTTGCGGCGATGGGCGGCAGCGATTACTGCAAATTCACCCGCAACAGCGGCGGGCTCGATATGGACGGCGTCTTCGGCATCGTTGACAACCTTGTCACCGACATGGCGCAAAAACTCGCGGAGGGCGATTTCACCGCTATGCCCGCCCACAAGAGCGACTGCAAATTCTGCGATTATTACCGGGTCTGTTCTTTCCGGGGCAAATCGAACGAAGACGGAGAGGAGGCCGAAAGCGATGCGTGAACGGCAGCCCAATCCGGAGCAGGAAAAAGCCATCGTTTTCGAGGGCGGCAACCTTCTTGTCTCCGCGGCGGCGGGCAGCGGCAAAACCAGCACGCTGACCGCGCGTGTACTGCGTAAAATCCTCGACCCCGGCAACCCGATCGACATCGACCGGATGCTGATCGTCACCTTCACCCGCGCAGCTGCCGCCGATATGAAAAATAAAATTTCGACGGCGCTGTCCGAAAACAAAACCCCGCGTGCCGCCCGTCAGCAAATGCTGCTCCCGATGGCCCAGATCTGCACCATCGATGCGTTCGGGCTGTGGCTCATCCGGCAGTACGGGGCGGCCATCGGTTTGCCCGTCAACATTTCGCTCTCGCCCGAAGAGCGCGTCCGATTGCTGGAGGACGACGTCCTCAGCGCTTTTATCGCCGAAAAATTCGAGTCCGGCGGCGAGGACTTTTTAAAGTTCGCCGGCACGGTCGCCGAAAAAGACAGCTCCAAGCTGTTCGGCGTCATCAAAGGCCTTTCCGACTTTTTGCAGCCCCTGCCGAACCCCGCGTTTTTCCTGCAAAAACAGCTTGAAAAATGCGCGCCCGAAAATGATTTTTATCCGGAACAGGCCGTCTGTGCCGTGCGGGAAAAAGCCCGTGCGCTGGCCGAAAAATGCCGCGAATTTATACCTTTTATCAACGAAAAATACCGCGATTACGTCGTGCAGCTGGCCGAGAGCGCCGAAGCCGCATCCGATTACGCCGATCTGTATGATTTGAAATTCAAAAAACTCCCGAACGGCTGCAAATCTCCCGAAAATCCATCCGCACCGCTGTTTTCCGTCCTCGGTCGATACAAAGACGCCGTTACGGAATTAAAAACCGATTTGCTCACGACCCCGCCCGAAAAACTCGCCGCCGAAAACGCCGCCGTCAGAGCGCACCTCTCGGTGCTGTTCGATCTGACGATGGGTTATCTGCAAAAATGCGCCGAGGTCAAAAAGGAGCGGGAGGTCTTCGGCTACGCCGACATCACGCGGTTTTGCGCCGATCTGCTTTTCAAAACGGACGAAAGCGGCTTGCCGATACCCACCGAACTCGCCGGACAGGTGTCCGAAAAATTCGACGAGATCATGATCGACGAGTTTCAGGACATCAACGAGCTGCAGTTCGCCGTTTTCAATGCCATTTCGCGCGGCGGCAATCTCTTTATGGTCGGCGATATGAAGCAATCCATCTACCGCTTCCGCAATGCCACGCCGCAGGTGTTTGGCCGCGTCTGCGAGCGCAGCGGCCCGCCCGAGACCGGTGAAAAAGACGTTTTGATTCCGCTGACGAAAAACTACCGCTCCGAAAGCGCCGTCATCGACGCCGTCAATTTCGTGTTTTCGCAGCTGATGCACGGCTCCGCCGAAATCGAATACGACCGCGACCAGCGCCTCGTCTGCCGTTATGACGACAAAGCGGACATGGGGCTGGTTAAATTCTGTCCGGTGCAGACCGGCGCCG
This sequence comes from Oscillospiraceae bacterium, assembly GCA_035380125.1. NCBI lineage: Bacteria > Bacillati > Bacillota > Clostridia > Eubacteriales > Oscillospiraceae > Oscillospiraceae bacterium. The sequence goes on along the minus strand of DAOSWV010000011.1, from coordinate 46,811 downwards.
AAACCGACCCCGCATCGGCGGAAGCGGACGCAATTGCGGCGCAGATCAGAACTTTGGCTGAGAACGGCATTCAAACTTCCGACGGCCTGTTTTTTCCGAAATTGTCGGATATCTGCGTGCTTTCCTCCAAAAACGATTATTGCAAACGCATTTCCGAGCGCCTGACCCGACAGGGACTCGCCAATTACTGCATGACCGAACCCGACTTTTTCGATCTGCCGGAGGTCAAACCGCTCCTGCATGTGCTCTGGGCGACCGACAACCCGCTCAACGATCTGGCGTTGCTCTCGGCGGCGCTGTCTCCGGTCTGGCACCTCAGCGCCGACGAACTCGGGACCATCCGCGCCGAATACCGCGAAAAGACGCTGTTTTCCTCGATGGAACGCGCTTCTCAAAGCGATGCGCCGTATGCCGAAAAGTGCAAAAAGATGCTCGACGATCTCGATTTATTGCGCCGCTACAGCGCGATTCTGCCGCTTGGGGAGCTGATTTCCTGCGCGGTCGAACGCACCGGATTCGAGGCGACCGCTGCGGCGATGGGTACCGCAGGCGGCAAAAACATCGCCCAACTCATCCGTTACGCCGCCGACTGGGACGCACGCGGCGTCGATCTTTCGGCTTTTAACGCGCTGGTCGCCGACGCAATCGCAAACGGGCGCAAAGTCGAGAGCGGCGGCGCAATCCCCGCCGATGCCGTCACGATCTGCACCATCCATAAGAGCAAGGGACTGGAATTTCCGGTTTGTTTCTTGGCCGGAACGGTGGGAACATTCAATTTCCAGTCCAAAACGCCCGGCCTTGCCGCCGATCTCGACGCGGGTATTTCCGCTGTCATTCCGACTTCGGATGGCGCGGGCCGCTATAAACCGCTCGCCTACAAAGTAATCGGGCGCGCATCCCGCCAAAAATCCCTCGCCGAAGACCTGCGCCTTTTATACGTCGCGATGACCCGTGCCAAAACCGCGCTGATCATCACTTCCGCTTCCCAAAATCCCGCCGATATGATCGCAAAAATCGCGGAAAAGGTCGACGGCGCCGACGGCGGGGAAATTTTCGACAACGGGAAGTCCTTTGCCGAATGGCTGATCCCGGCTTTTCTGCATCATCCGTCCTGCGATGCGCTGCGCGAATCCGCCGGCGTTGATTTCGAACTCATCAATACCCCCGGAACCGTGCAGGCCGAATTCATCACGCCCGAAAAGATGCGTCCGCAGACGCTTTCGCAAACCGCCGAAGCCGAACCCGATCCCGTTCTCGTTCAAAAGCTGACCGAACGGTTGAACAATACCTACAAATACGCTCCGCTGACCGAACTCTCCTCCAAATACACCGTCACGGAATTGGCCGAGGGCAGGGACGACGACGAATTGACCGTCCCGCGCTTTGTCGCGGGCGAGAGCGGCACGAGTTATGGCACCGAGATGCACGCGTTCATGCAGATGTGCGACCTGAAAGCCAAGGACGCCAAAGCCGAAGCCGATAAACTGTATCGCGCGGGCAAACTCTCCAAACGCGCATTGGAAATGCTCAATTTCGACGCCGTAAACAAGTTTTTAACCTCATCCCTGTGCGCCGAATTCACCGCCGAAAATGTCACCGTCGAGCGGGAATTCGATTTCATCTCCACGATCCCGCTGTCCAAGGTCAAATCCACCGCGCCCGAATTTGCCGACGAGCCGGTGATCCTACAGGGCTGCGCCGACCTCATCGGCGTCCGCAGCGGCAACGGGTTGATTCTGGTCGATTATAAAACCGATGCGCTCACCGATCCCGCGCAGTTTTTAACCCGTTATAAAGCCCAACTCGACCTCTACGCCGAAGCCCTCTCCCGCATCTTCGGCCTGCCCGTTCTGAAAAAATCCATCTGGTCTTTTAAACTCGGCAGGGAGATCAAAGTCCCGGATTGAGGTCTGAAAAATAAATGTAAGAGCGGAGATCATCCGCCCGCCAAATAATCTTATTTCACTCAGGAGGCAAAACCATGCAGAAAAAAGAGATTTCCTACCCGTCCGCAAACGGCACCGACACCATCCGCGCCTACATCCGCCTGCCCGAAGAACCCGAAAAAGCCATCGGCATCGTCCAAATTTCGCACGGCGTGTGCGAATATTTCGGGCGGTACGAGTGGTTTTGCGACTTTTTATGCAAAAACGGGCTGATCGTCTGCGGCAACGACCATCTCGGCCACGGCAACAGCGTAAAAACGCCCGAAGACCTCGGCTATTTTGCCAAAAAAGACGGCTGGAAATTCCTTTCCGAAGACGTCTACACCTTGACAAAGCTCATCAAGGAACAGTACCCAAATCTGCCCGTTTTCCTGTTCGGGCACAGCATGGGTTCGTATATCGCGCGCGCCTATCTCAACGCCCACGGCGGGGAACTCGCCGGCGCGATCCTCTGCGGAACCTCCCCGAAAAACCCGAAATCCGCCATCGGAAAGATTCTCACCGCCATGTACACCCTTTTTAAAGGGGACCGGTACCGCAGCGCATTCGCGAAAAATCTTGCCTGCGACGGCTATCTGGACCGCATCCCCAATCATCGCACCGAAAACGATTGGCTGACCAAGGACGCGATGATCGTCGATAAATACTGTGCCGACCCGCTGTGCAATTATACCGTCACGGTCTCCGGTTATTACGACCTGATCAAAATTCTCGAATTTATCAACACGCCGAAAGGCGTCGAAAACATCCCCAAAGACCTCCCGATCTTCTTCGTTTTCGGCACCGACGATCCGGTCAGCGAATACGGCAGAGGCCCCGCACAGACCATTTCGCTGCTGGAAAGCGCCGGCTGTACCCGCTGTTCGATCAAGGGCTACGACGGCGACCGGCACGAACTTTTAAACGAACTCGACCGGGAACGGGTCGCCCAGGATATTCTCGACTTCATACAAGGCCGAATATCAGAGCGATGACCCCATAGGCCGCCGAAAACAGCGTCCCGTAGACGATCACCGGTCCCGCAATGTTAAAAATTTTCACACCGGTTCCGAAAATCAAACCCTCGCTTTTAAACTCCATCGCCGAGCTGACCACCGAGTTGGCGAATCCTGTAATCGGCACCAATGTCCCTGCCCCTGCGATATTGCCGATTTTATCAAAAACGTTCAACGCCGTCAGCAGCGCGGCGAGGAAAATCAAAAGCACCGACGAAATCGCCGACGCGCCCTTTTTATCCATTCCGCCCGCCATTGCGATATCGAACGCCCCCTGCCCCAGACAACAGATAAACCCGCCGATCACAAATGCGAAAAAACAGTTCTTAACGCTGTTGGTTTTCGGCGCGGAATCGGCCACCAACTTCTCATAGGTCTGCGGCGTGTGCTTCATAATATCCTCTCGCTTTCCGCCCGAAAGAGCTTCATATAAAGGCTCTTTCGGGTTTTTCGTTTTTATTCTGTCCTCTCTATCCCGCATAAATTCATTTTCATTCTGTCATCCTGAGCGCAGCGAAGGATCTTGGGCTCATCCATTCCGTTTGCATAAATCTTTTCCCCGCGCGAACACTACCGAAAACGAAAGCGGGGGATTTTTTTGAAAAATATCGACCTTGCCGTCGAATGCAGCGAAGTGCGCGGCACACCCGAAGGTGTCGAAGTCAAAAAGGGCGAGGGTGCGGGCTGCCGGGTTCATGTGATTACGGTCATGACCGAAGAGGCGGCGCAAAAACTGGGGAAACCCATCGGCAAATACGTCACTGTCGAATTCGACGAGGAACCCGGTGACAATGAGTCGCTGTTGGCCCTGTCCAAAGAGGTTGCAAAACATCTGTCCGATATGCTCCCCAAAGAGGGGGATCTGTTATTTTGCGGATTGGGCAACCGCAGCATCACGCCCGATTCGTTGGGGCCCATCGCCGCCGAAAAAGTGCTTGCGACCCGTCATCTGCCCAAGGACATGCCTGAGCTCAAGGGGCTCCGGCCTGTCAGCGTCTTTTCGGCGGGCGTGCTGTCTCAAACCGGCATCGAGACCGCCGAACTCCTCAGCGGCGTCGTAGACAGAACCAAGCCCGCAGCAGTCGTGACGACGGACGCATTGGCCGCCCGGCGCCTTTCTCGCCTCTCACGCACGGTGCAGATCAGCGATACCGGCATCGCCCCCGGCAGCGGCGTCGGCAACACCCGCACCGCCATTGACGAAAAGACACTGGGCTGTAAAGTGATCGCCATCGGCGTACCGCTGGTCGTCGACGGCGCGACACTGGCCTGCGATCTTTTTAATATCGAGGAACAAAAGCGCGAGGAAACCCGCAAATTATTACCCGAAAAGGCGGAACAGCTGATGGTGACCTCTCAGGAAATCGACAAGATCGTCACAGCTGTCGGGCGCTTGATCGCGCTGGCATTCAATTTAGCCGCGCAGCCGTCGATGGACCCCGAAGTGCTGCTGGAGATGTCTTAAAAAGTGAACAGTTGATTGTTTAAAGTGCACAGTGAAATACCTATACGAATATTTTAATGTTACTTTACACTGACAGGAAGCGTAACCGCACACTTTACCTTCACTCTTCCTTTAATTCCCCTCTGTGGAGGGGTGGTACGCAGTGCCGGGGTGGTCATCCTCGGGCGGCCACATGGGGCCGCCCCTACGGTTTAAACCGAGGATGGAAGCGGGTTTCGAAGGTAAAAAACCAGCAATTCCCCTCCGTGGAGGGATGGACGCGAAGCGGACGGGGTGGTCATCTTCGGGCGGCCACATGGGGCCGCCCCTACGGTTTAAACCGAAGATGGAAGCAGGTTTCGAAGGTAAAAAGCCAGCAATTCCCCTCCATGGAGGGGTGGCACGCAGTGTCGGGGTGGTCAAATTGATATGCCAGCCGCAGCGGTACCTTACCTCTTCACTTTTCACTCTTCACTTTTCACTGATATTCATATCCCGGCTTGTCCGCGCATATCCCTTTTACCACAGGAGGGACGATTATGCGAACTGCACGGAATTTGAAAGGACTGTTAAAATTTTTAGCTGTGGTCACCGCCCTTGTCGTGGCGGTCGTGGCGCGAAACCCGCTCTGGGAGTTTTCGAAAAAACTGGCCGTTGCGGCGGCCCGGCTGCAGGTACCGGCGGTCTCAATCACCTCAGAGGTTGTGTCGGACGAGCCATCCGAATTATCGGAAGTATCTGAACTTTCCCAGACTTCCGAGCCCGAGGACGACGGCATTGACCCGATCGAGGAGACGTTGATGATGCCGACCGCAACCGACATCGAGTACGACGGCGTGACTTTGTCCAATCTCACCAAAAATCACACGATCAATATCGCAACCTATCTGGCACAAAAGCCGGTCATCGACATGGTCAAAAACGGACGCCCTCAGATTCTGATCATCCATACTCACACCACCGAGGCCTATCTCGATGAGGAGAGCGACTCCTGTCCCTCCGACTATATTGGCCGCGGTACCGATCAGGAAGAAAACATCGTCGCTGTCGGCAATGTCATTGCGGATGCGCTCAACGATGCCGGCATCAATACCATCCATATCACCGAGGTCTTTGACGACCCTGAATTCAACGGCGCTTATGACCGTTCGGCAGAAGCCGTCGAGGCCATGCTCAAAAAATATTCCTCCATCGAGATGGTCATTGATATTCACCGCGACAGCCTGACGGATTCCGACGGCACCCGCATCAAACCCACCGTGATTATCGACGGCAAAAAGGCGGCGCAGGTGATGATCGTAGCCGGCTGCAACGAGGACGGCGCACTCGAATTTCTAAATTGGGAATATAACCTCCGGTTCGATGTGCGCCTGCAGCAGTCCATGAACGAACTGTACGAGGGGTTGGCTCGCCCGATTTATTTTGTCGCAAGGCGCTACAATATGCATCTCACCAAAAATTCCATGTTGGTTGAGATCGGAACCGAGGTCAATACGCTCGACGAAGCGTTGTATTCCGCACAGCTTTTTGCAAATTCCCTTTTAAAAACTTTGGACGATTTATAATCTATTGTTAAAAATTGATGTGCCTGTTTCAGGCGGTTGCGGAAATAATAAATCCGTTCACTTGAACGAATTGACAATGAGGTGAAAAACAAATATGTTAAAAAAATTAATCATAGGTGTGCTGCTGGTCTCGGCGCTGTCGAGTCAGGGTCTCAGTTGGTACCCGCACCGAATCAAAGGCACGGCGACACCCGCCGTGATGCCCGAAGCAAGCGCATTTTTCAGTCAATATAACGCCGTATTTATGGGCAGCCCGGATGAAAAAAAGGTTTATCTGACTTTTGACTCGGGTTATGAAAACGGCTGTACTGCCAAGATTTTAGGTGTACTCAAGGCAAAAGGGGTCAAAGCGGCGTTTTTTCTGGACGGAAACTATCTTCGCCGAAACCCCGATCTGGTCAGACAAATGGCCGAAGACGGACATCTGGTCTGCAACCATACGCTCAAACATCCGGACATGACCAAATTCACCGACTTCGAGCAATATAAAATGCAGTTGCTCGAGTGGGAGGCATTGGCGCAGCAAGTCGGTATCAAGACCTCGCCCTTCTATCGACCGCCGTCCGGCCGTTTTTCGGAGTTATCCCTGTCCTTTGACAAGGAATTGGGTTATAAAACGGTTTTCTGGAGTGTGGCTTATGCCGATTGGGATCCGGACAAGCAGCTCCCGGAGCAAAAGGCGTTGTCGATTTTAAAGAACCGAACCCATAACGGCGCAATTATCCTTCTGCATTCGGTCTCATCGACCAACACGGCAATACTGGGCAGCTATATCGACTGGCTGGTCTCCGAGGGGTATTCTTTGAATTCTCTTGATGAACTGTAATCAATAACTTTGAGTGCCGCTCTGAATTTGAGCGGCACATTTACATAAACAAAACTTTCCATACCATCATCTTCATATCACACCCCATAAAAACCCGATAAAAATTCCTTGATAATAGTCAGAAAATATGGTAGAATTGCACTAAGTCATCCATGGGAGGTTTTTATGCTGTCAAAAGAGAAACACACACACGGCATAATGTCCGCCGAAATGCGGAACACGCTGATCAAAGCCGGTATTTTTGTGCTGTTGACCGGGGCTTTGGCCCTGTTCGGCTGCGGCGAAAAAATTATTCCCGCCTGCGTACCGACCGAACTGGAACAGCTCGCTCCCACCGATACCCTTACCTGCATGGCTCTTGAGCCGAGTTACTGCACGCCTCAGACCGACGCGCTGGCACTGACGAAGGAATTGACCGCCGATGCGCATGCACTCCAACTGGAACCGACCCCGACCAAAGTGGTCAAAGCCGCTTCTTCCTCGTCTTCTTCCTCTTCGTCCAAGCCCAGCATCTCCAAACTCAAAACCATGACGCTGGACGAGATTTATAAAATCAACAAAGACATTTACGGCAAAGTGAAAGTTCCGGGCGCCGATATCAACGAACTGGTCGTTCTGACTAAGAACGAAAACGACTATTACCGTTATAATTTTTATAAGGTTTACGACCGTTACGGTACCATTTTTGCCGACAATCAGACCAGCCGTGATTACCTCGACCGCAACACGGTGCTTTACGGTCACAACCGCGGCAAATATTCGCAAAACTACAAGATGTTTGGTACATTGACCTATTTCCGCAGCGCAAGTTTCACCAAGAGTCATCCCTACATCTATCTCGAAACCTTCCACGGCAACTATAAATTCCAGATCTTCTCGGTGCAGCTGCGCGAGGACTATATCCCGAAAGAGCGCTATATCGAAAACTATATGCGCACCGATTTCGCCACAGATTCCCAGATGGGAGATTTCCTCAGCGTCATGAAGTCCAAGTCGATGTTTGATACGGGTGTCAGCGTCTCCGGCTCGGATTATATTATCACGCTGGTCACCTGCGTCTACGACTTTGAGGGTGCCAAACTGGTCGTCATGGGCAAACTCGTCGGCACCTATTAGAATCATGTAGGGAGCGACGCCCCCGTCGCTCCGCCGCCATAATGGCGGTTTCAAACGCGTCCTTAAATCTGCTGATTTTATAACCTCGTAGCCGCGTTTCCACTCTCGGTTTCACGTCTTCAACGAAGGGGCGACTTCATATGATCACCTGAAAATTCCCCTCTGTGGAGGGGTGGCAAGTTCGCAAACTTGACGGGGTGGTTCAAATTGAGGCAAATAAAAACCACGGGCGGTATTTTTACCGCCCGTGGTTTTTATTGATCCGAAAATCTAATCATGTCCGCCCGACCATCTCAATAAAATCATTGATTAACCGTTCCCGGTCTTTCGAGGTTTCGTAATACGGCAAGCCGTATTTTTCACACTGTTCCCTCATCAGGCGGCTTTGTTCCACCAAATACACACAGCCCTCTCTAATCTCGGCATCGGATTTATAATAGGTATAATCCTGCGGTGTGTCATATTTTTTTAATCGCATACCGCTCTTCCGGCGTGACATCGGCTGTGACAAAATAAAAGATATCGCAGTAGGCCGAGTCAATGTGCTTTTACATAGTCCTCCGGTAAAAATTGCGCCGCTCCCTACCCGAATGTCACTGTACACTTTTAACTGCCAACTGTTCACTGAGAAATTAAAACTTCAATGAGATATCCATCGCTTTCACGCTGTGTGTGCTGTAACTGTCATTCTGAGCGAAGCAATTCGGCGCTTTTGCGTCGTATTGCGAAGTCGAAGAATCTCGGTCTTATGAAGCCGCTTTCATCGTATGAAAGCCCCAAGAGAACGGCGGGCGAACGCAGTTCGCCCCTACGGAAGATCCCTTAAAACCGCAGCGAAATATCCATTGCCTTCACGCTGTGTGTGCTGTAACTGTCATTCTGAGCGAAGCAATTCGGCGCTTTTGCGTCGTATTGCGCAGCCGAAGAATCTCGGTCTTATGAAGCCGCTTTCATCGTATGAAAGCCCCAAGAGAATGGCGGGCGAACGCAGTTCGCCCCTACGGAAGATCCCTTAAAACCGCAGCGAGATATCCATCGCTTTCACACTGTGCGTTAAAGCCCCGATCGAAATCAAATCGACGCCGGTCGCCGCCACCTGGGCTAAATCCCGTTGGTCCATATTCCCGCTGGCCTCGGTCAAAGCGCGTCCGCCGACGATGCGCACCGCGTCGGACATCTGCTGCAAATCCATGTTGTCGAGCATGATGATATCAGCCTTGACGTCGAGCGCTTCCCTCAGCATCTCCTCGTTTTCGACCTCGACCTCTATTTTCAGCGTATGCGGCGCATTCTCTCTGGCGGCGCTCACCGCCGCGGTGATCCCGCCTGCGGCCTTGATGTGGTTGTCCTTAATCAAAACCCCGTCCGCTAAGTTAAAACGATGGTTGCTTCCGCCGCCGACCTTGACCGCATATTTTTCAAAAACCCGCAGGCCCGGTGTGGTCTTGCGCGTATCCACGATCTTTGCATTTGTTCCGGCGATCTTGGCAACGCACTCGGCGGTATAAGTTGCGATACCCGACAGATGCTGTAAAAAGTTCAGTGCCACCCGTTCGGAAGAAAGCAGCGAAGCCGCGAACCCGCTGACGGTCGCAATGATGTCACCCTTTTGTACCCGGTCGCCGTCGCGGACCTCGGGCGTAAAGGTCGTCCGGCTGTCCACCGTTGCGAATACAGCCCGAACCACATCGAGCCCGCAGATCACGCCGTCTTGTTTGGCGATAAAGTTACCGCCGGCAGTCATGTCGTCCGGAATCGTGGCACGCGTGGTGATGTCGCCGGTGCCGATGTCCTCAGACAACGCCTCCCGCACGATATTTTCAACGATATTTCTGTCGAGTTTCATGATGTGACTCCTTTCAGCATGTAATCGAATTTGTAGGGAACGGTCTTGACCGTTCCGAGCGGCGATTCGCCGCCGAATTTTAACACCGGAAAAATATATGCGGAATGGTCAAGACCATTCCCTGCATTTTTAATTATCTGTTCTGAAATGTGCGCCCACGCTCTCCTTGCGTGCAATGGCCGCCGACAAAATCGCCTCGGCTACCGTGAGCATATTCACCGTCTCGGTACCTTTGACCGACGACAGATCGTATCCGGCGAGCTGCTCTTTCATCGTGACGACAAGCCCGAGCGCTTCGCCCATATCCTTGCCGTTGCGGATGATGCCGCACTTCTTGGTCATCGCCACGCGGATCTGACTGCGCAGCGTATGCAGATCCAGGTCGCAGGGCACGAGATCCTGCGGCTCGGGCAGAACAGGCGTATGCTGCGGTCTGTTGTTTTGATTGATGTGCAGCGCGCAGCGCCTTCCGAATACAATACACTCCAACAGCGAATTCGAGGCTAAGCGATTTGCGCCGTGCACGCCGGTGCAGGAGGCCTCGCCGACGCTGTAAAGCCCCGGCACATTGGTCGCGCCGTCGAGATCGGTTTTGATGCCGCCCATAAAATAATGCTGCACCGGAATGACCGGAATCCAGTTGACGGCAATGTCGATGTCATAGTTCATGCACTCGGCATAAATCGTCGGAAAACGCTTTTGCAAAAACTCACGGCTCTTTGAGGTGATGTCGAGATAGACGTTGGGCAGGTCGTATTTCTGCATCTGCATAATAATGGCGCGAGAGACCACGTCACGCGGCGCAAGGTCGGCCATCGGGTGGACGTCTTTCATAAACGCCTCCCAACGGCGGTTACGTAAAACTGCACCTTCGCCACGCAGCGCTTCGGAGATCAGAAAATACCGTCCGCCGACGCCCGGGTGAATCATCGCGGTCGGATGGAACTGGACAAACTCCATATTTTCAACCGCCGCACCGGCCCGCATTGCCGCAGCAATACCGTCTCCGGTAGCGGCGATGGCATTGGTGCTGTTGCGGTAGATACGCCCGATACCGCCCGACGCGATGACAACGTTGGGCGTATTGACGAGAATATTTTCCCCGTCTTTTTCAATCAGTATACCGGCGACCCCGCCGTCCGCACCCTCGACGATGTCGATGAGCATGGCGCGGTCCAGAATCGTGATATTATCGCGTTCATGGACACGGGCAAGCAGCGTGTCGGTCATATGCTTTCCGGTGGCGTCGCCGCCGCAGTGCAGAATGCGGTTGCAGCAGTGCGCGCCTTCCCGGGTGATCGAGAGCTTGCCCTGCGCGTCCTTGTCGAACGGAACGCCCAGATCGGAAAGCCGCACCATATTTTCGGGTCCTTCGGAGACCAGTGTCATCACGGCTTTTTCGTCGCACATCCCCGCACCCGCGATCAGCGTGTCATGCACATGGTTTTCAACGCTGTCCTCTTTGAGCGTAACCGAGGCAATGCCGCCCTGGGCATGAATCGAATTGGATTCCTCTTCGCCGAACTTATTGATAATAACAACCCGTAGTTTCGGATCAACATTCAACGCGCAGTAAAGGCCTGCGACGCCCATACCGACAACAGCGACGTCAAAATCCAAGGTTGTGTCGGGTTTCTTTTTGCAATACAGATACTTCATTGTTTACACTTCTTTTCGTGTGCTGTTTTCCCTATTGAATTCTGGGGCTTTCAATCTCATCGTCGTACAAAACCTCGTGCGGGGGATGGAGCAGTTGTTCCGGCTTGAGCAGAATCTTTTTATAATACCGCATCGAGACCGCATAATAATGCCCGTCGCAGATACGCTCGTCGGTGACCATACGCAGCCGCATGGTTTTCTCGCTGTGTTCTTTGCCGTCCTCGTCCCGGACGGTCTCACGGTTCTTCTTGCCCATCGCCAAGAACAGCGAACAGGTGCCGAACTCATACAGATGATGATAAATCGAATCGATGCCGAGTGAACCGATGTTGGTCAGAAACGCCGAGGTATGCCACGGGCTGGCATCTTCGATGGCCTTGGGCAACATACCGTGACTGTCAAACCGGTACATCAGATTGACAAACGGGCGTTTAATCCACGAAGGAATTTTGCCCAGAATCTTGGCGGTTTTATCGGTGTCATTCTCTGCATCGGTGGGTTTTGTGGCCTTCATCTCTTCCTCGATTTTACGCACGATATCAGCCAGCGTGTCATCCGGTTCGAATTCCGGCTTAATCAGCGCCTCGCCGCCCTTGTCGGACAGGCCGCGCTTAATGGCAACCGAAATCTTGATGCTGTTGTGCGCATAGAGCTTATTGTGAACGATAAAGCGGTTCAGATAGGGTCGCTGTGAGATCAGCCGCACCATCGCTGCAATCAGAATATACATAATCGAGAGACCGGGGATATCCTTTGCATGTTGTTTGATGAATTCTTCAATCTTCGTAATCGAAATTTCCTCTTCAAACAGCACCTGAGAGTCAATGCGGGTACGCAGCACATACGGCACCAGGTCCATCACCGGATCGGCAGGCTTTACCCGCCAACCGTCGCGGCGGTCCCGTCTGCGTTTTTGATACAGCTTTTCCATGTTTCCCATAATTCATCTCGCATCCTTCACATATATTTGCGAATAACCTTTTCCATCTGTGAAAACTTTTTCTCCATATCTTTTGCCAGCGCAATCTGGCAGCGGGTACGTACGAGGTTGTGCTCGGGATAATTGAGCTTAAAATACGGATCGCCCATCAGATAATCGGTGCAGAACCGGAGAGCCAACTCTACGGTCATCATCAGTGCACCCGTCGGCAGCGACATCAACTCGGTCTCGTCAAAGCTTTCACTCAGAACGCCTACATAGCCCTTGGCAAATGCCTCGTAATATTCCAATGAAAGCGCGGTTTTTGAGATGTCCGGCTCGTCCTCGAGCGAAGTGTTGGCTGCGAACCGAATCGCATCGCCGAAATCGTAAGCCGCCAGTCCCGGCATCACCGTATCCAGATCAATAATGGCGGCGGGTTTTTGGGTGGAAATATCGATTAAAACGTTGTTATATTTCGTGTCATTGTGGGTAACTCTTTCCGGCAAAACACCGTTTTTGCGCATCTGCACGAGTTTGGAGCAAAACGCTTTCTGCGATTGAAGATAGCCGATTTCCGATTTAATGTCCTTTGCGCGTCCGGCGCAGTCGGCTTTCAAAGCCGTTTCAAAGGCCTCATAACGTTTTTCGGTGTCATGGAAATTCGGAATCGTCTCGACAAGTGACTCCATATCGTAATCGGCCAGCATCCCGGAAAAGTTCCCGAACGCCTCTCCCGCCGAGGTCAAAAGTCCGGTGTTGGGCACGCTGTCATAGGTCACGGCGCCGCCGATATAATCATACGCCCGCCACACACTTCCGTCCGAAAGTTCATGGCACAGTTTCCCGGTTGCATCGCCGCAAAAATTCAGCACCTGTCTGCGGCAGTCCAGACCCTTTTCCTCACATTTTCTGCGCAGATGTGCCGTTACGCCCGCGATATTACGCATCATACCATCCGGGTCGCGGAAGACGTATGTATTTACCCGCTGGATGATGTATTCCTTCCCATTCGAAAATTTCACAAGGTTGGTCTGGTTGATGTTGCCCGTCTTGATCAGGGTATGGTCAGCGATCTCGCCCGTAATACCGAATGCGCGGGCGGCTTCGAGAATCTGTTTCTCCATTCCAGAGTTCTGCCTTTCTGTACTTTTTGGGATGATTGGGTCTTATTCGTTGATTTTGAAAAGGTTCTTTGCGTTTTGCGCGGTAATCTTCACGATCTCTTCGGGCGTGACTCCTTTGATCTGTGCCAGTTTCTCTGCGACCAGCGGCAAAAGCGACGAATCATTTCTCCTGCCGCGATAGGGCGTCGGTGCCATATACGGACAGTCGGTCTCTATCAGCATCCTGTCGAACGGACAGATGGCGGCGGACTCGACGGCACGGCGAGCGTTTTGAAAGGTCACGACCCCGCCGAATCCGAGATAAAATCCGTGTTTCAAAAAAATCTTGGCAATCTCGGACGATTCGGAGAAGCAGTGCAGCACTGCCGCTCCTTTATATGCGTCCAAGATCTCGACCATGTCTGCGGTCGCGTCGCGGCTGTGAATCACAGCGGGTTTATTTAAACGGACTGCCAACTCCAACTGCCGCAAGAATAATTCTTTCTGCTTTGCTTTGTCAAATCCGGGATAGTGATAGTCCAGCCCGATCTCACCGATGGCCGCGCATTTTTCATCCGCCGCCAATGTTTCGATCTTCGCGAGGTCATTCTCTTCAGCTTCGTTTGCGTGTTCAGGGTGAATGCCCGACGCGAAATAAAACTGCGGATATTTGTGTGCTAATTCCATCGAATTGCGGCTGGTCTCAGCCCGCTCACCGCAGTTCAATACCCATTTTACACCCGATGTAAAGATTTTATGAAGTACTTCTTCTCTGTCCCCGTCAAACGCGGTGTCGTCATAATGCGCGTGGGTATCGAAAATACCTTCTAACACAATTTTGCGCCTGCGGGAACGCCGTCGTTGAGCATCAAAAGATTCAATTTCCCATCCTTTTCGGCCGATAACAGCATGCCGTTGGATTCGGTGCCCATCATCTTGCGCGGCGGCAGGTTGGTGCAGGCCACCACGGTTTTGCCGACGAGTTCTTCCGGCTGATAATATTTCGCAATGCCCGACAAAATCTGTCTCGGAACACCCGAGCCGTCGTCGAGCTTGAACTGCAATAGTTTTTCGGATTTTTCAACCTTTTCGCAGGCAAGCACTTTGCACACGGTCATCTCGACCTTGGCAAATTCGTCTATCGTGACCTGCGGCTTTTCGGGTTCGGTTTTTTCAGCCGGTTTCGCGGTCTTTTCGGCGACTTTCTCAGCCAGCGTCTTCTCGTCAAAACGCGCAAACAGCGGCGCTGCCGGTTTTGTCAGCGCACCCGCTTTCAATCCGCCAAACGCCTCGACGCTCTCCAGTGTTTCGTCGCAACCGCCGAGTTGCTCGAAGATGTTTTTGCAGGCCTCGGGCATAAACGGCACAAACAGCACCGCGAGAATGCGGATGCACTCCAGCAGGTTATAGAGCACCGTGCCGAGCCGCGCTTTGTCGGCCTCGTTTTTCGCCAGTGCCCAGGGCATAGTCTCGTCGATGTATTTGTTGCTTCTGCGCGCCAAGTCCATTACGGCAAATGCCGCGTCTGCAATACGCGTCTCGTCCATCAATTTGCGGTAATCGGCCACGGTTTTGGCGGCAACCGCTTTCAGATCGACGTCCGGACCCTCTTCACCGGCGGGTTCCGGAATAACGCCGTCAAAATATTTACCCGTCATCGCCACCGTGCGGCTGACGAGGTTGCCGAGGGTATTCGCCAGATCAGAATTATAACGCGCGGCAATGTTCTCCCAGGTGACGTTGCCGTCGTTGGCATAGGGCATCTCGGCCAGCACATAATAGCGCACCGCGTCAACCCCGAACAAGTCAGCCACGTCGTCAGCATAGATCACATTGCCGGTCGATTTGCTCATCTTGTCGCCACCCATCAGCAGCCACGGATGCCCGAGAACCTGTTTGGGCAGCGGCAGGTCAAGCGCCATCAAAAAGATCGGCCAGTAGATGGTGTGAAAACGCAGAATATCCTTGCCGATCATATGCACGTCGGCAGGCCAGTATTTTTTAAATAATTCACCGCTCTCGCCGTCGGGATTATAGCCAAGCCCGGTGATGTAGTTTGAAAGCGCGTCCACCCAGACATAGACGACGTGTTTCGGGTCGAATTCCACCGGCACGCCCCAAGTAAACGAGGTGCGCGTGACGCACAGGTCTTTAAGGCCCGGTTTCAAAAAGTTGTTGACCATCTCTTTTTTGCGTGATTCCGGCTGGATGAAATCGGGGTTTTCCTCGATATATTTCATCAGCCGGTCGGCGTATTTGCTCATACGGAAAAAGTAGGCCTGCTCCTTGACCCGCTGTAACGGTTTCCCACAGTCGGGGCAGACGACACAGTCGTCTTTTTTGCAAACCTGACTCTCGGTATAAAAGGCCTCGTCGGGTTCGCAGTACCAACCCTCGTATTCCGAAAGATACACGTCGTCCTGTGCGTAAAAACGGTTGAAAATCCTTCTGACAATGTCCATGTGGTCCGGATCGGTGGTGCGGATAAAGCGGTCATAGGTCGTGCCCACGCGATCCCAAAGCGACTTGATCTGATTGGCGACTTGATCGGCATACTCTTTCGGTGAGACACCTGCTTCCTTGGCGCAGTCCTCGACTTTTTGACCGTGTTCGTCGGTGCCGGTCAGAAAGTAAACATCAAACCCGCAGGCACGTTTATAACGCGCGACGGCGTCAGCCATGATCGCCTCGTAGGTGTTGCCGATGTGCGGCTTTTTCGAGGCGTACGGAATCGCAGTTGTAATATAATAGGGTTTTTTCATAATCAATGGCTCCTCATCAGTTTATTTGATCGGTTTTGCGCCCCAGATATCCGCCGCATACCGTTCAATCGAGCGGTCGGACGAGAAACGCCCGGCTTTTGCGATGTTCATCAGCGACATCTGCATAAAGCGCATTCGGTCGTCATAGATCGTGCGCATTCGGGCCTGAGCGTCTTTATAGGCGGCAAAATCGGCCAAAACCATATACGGGTCATAGTTGGTGAGGTTGTTGTGAATATCGGCAAAGGTGCAGTCACAGATACCCTTTTTCAAAATATCGGTCAGCGCCTTCAGTTCGGGATCATTTTTCAGCAGTTCGGCGGGTTTGTAGTCGGGTTTTTTGGCGGCAACCTCCTCAGCATTCATACCGAAGATGAGTATATTCTCTGCGCCGACGGCCTGATAGATTTCCACGTTCGCGCCGTCCATCGTGCCCAGCGTCACCGCGCCGTTGATCATCAGCTTCATGTTGCCGGTGCCGCTGGCTTCGGTTCCCGCCAGCGAAATCTGCTCACTGATATCAGCCGACGGCATCAAGGCCTCAGCCATCGTCACACGATAATCTTCCAGGAAAACAACACGCAGCTTGTCTCGCACCGCCGGATCAAGTTCGCACAGCCGTGCAATCGCCGAGATCAGGCAGATGATCTCCTTGGCCATCTGATAGCCGGGCGCGGCCTTTGCGCCGAACAAAAAGGTCTGCGGAACCACATCCTCGTTGGGATGTTCCTTGATCCAGATGTAGCGCGAAAGAATATGCAGCGCGTTCATATGCTGGCGCTTATATTCATGCAGCCGCTTGACCTGTACGTCGAAAATCGAGTCGGGGTTCAGCGGGCGCAGGCCGCTTTTGGCAACGAGATTGGAAAACGCCAGCTTGTTCTCACGCTTGATGTCATAAAGCCGGGTCAGGATATTTTCGTCGCGGGTGTAAACCGACAGATCGGTCAGCCGTTTCGCGTCGGTTTTAAAGCTGTCTCCGATCAATTCGGAGATCAGCCCCGTCAGGCGCGGATTGGCCTGACACAGCCAGCGCCGGTAGGCGATGCCGTTGGTGACGTTTCGAAACTGCTCCGGGTGATCCTCGTAGAAATCTTTGAACAGATGGTCGCGCAGAATCGCGGTGTGCAGCTTCGAGACGCCGTTCACGCTGTGACAGACCGCACAGCACAAATTCGCCATCCGCACCTGCCCGTAACTGATAATCGACATACGCGAAACCCGGTCAAAATCAGGCTTTTCGGCCCAGAGCTTGGCACAGTAGCGGCGGTTGATCTCGGTCACGATCTGATACATCCGCGGCAGCCGCTGGCGGAACAGATCCTCGGGCCAGGTCTCAAGCGCCTCGCTCATCACCGTGTGGTTGGTATAGGCGATGGTACGCTCGGTGATGCTCATGGCGGTGTCCCAGGCATAGCCGCAGTCATCCATTAAAATCCGCATCAGTTCCGGAATCGACAGCGCCGGGTGTGTATCGTTGATGTGAATGGCCACTTTTTCAGGCAGCGCGTCAATCGGATGCCCCTCGGCCATATGTTTTTTCACGATGTCCTGCAGCGAAGCCGACACCAAAAAATATTGCTGGCGCAATCTTAAACTCTTACCCTCGGGCATATTGTCCGACGGATACAGCACTTTCGAGATAACCTCGGCCATGCCGCTCTGCTGCATCGCAGACATAAAATCGCCGTTGTTGAAGGCTTTCATATCAAAGTCCTTCGCCTCTGCGCTCCAAAGCCGCAGCACGGCCACGCCCTTACCCTCGTTGCCGACCATCATCAGATCGTGCGGCACAGCCATAACGGAATTGTAGCCGGTGTAATTCTGATGCCGGTAACCCTGTTCGTCCCAGTAGTCGGAAACGGTGCCGTCAAAGCGCACCTCAATCTGCTCGTCCGGACGCGCAGAAAGCCAGACCTCGCCGCCGGGCAGCCAGTCGTCGGGCAGTTCGGTCTGCCAGCCGTCTACCAGCTTCTGACGGAAGATGCCGTATTCATATAAAATCGAATACCCGGTCGCGGCATACCCGAGTGATGCCATCGAATCCATAAAGCAGGCGGCAAGGCGGCCCAGACCGCCGTTTCCGAGACCCGCATCGGGTTCGCACTCATAAATATCCGAGAGTTTTACGCCCAAATCGGATAACGCCGCATCAAAGACCTCGGTCATCCCGAGGTTGTACAGCGAGTTCTTCAGTGACCGCCCGAGCAGAAATTCCATGCACAGATAATTGATCCGCTTGACGCCCTGTTTGCTGCATTTGTCATTGAACTCGGCGCGGTTCTGCGCTATAATATCATTGAGATAGGCGGCGGCAGCGCGGTAATACTGGTCGTCGGTCGCGGTTTTGGGATTGACGCCGTATTCCGTATCGAGCCGTCTTTTGATCTCATTGACAACTTCGTTTTTTGTCAGTTTCATAATTACATTCTCATTTCCCGGCTGTTTGAATCATAAGCCGTCAGCAGTCGGAAGGGGCCTTCCGTTGTATATTAAAACATATCTAATATACTTATTCAAACAAACGCCTTTTCAAACAGACACTTGTTCATGAGACATTATATAACAACCCCGCTAAAATTTCAACAAAAGGAGCGCAAAAGAGTGACCATATCCGCTTCCGGCAGTAATCTGACGGTTCAAATCGAACAGTTTTCACTGGCTCAGACACTCGGCTGCGGCCAGTGTTTCCGTTTTGACCCGGTGGGCGACAATCCCGACCGGTGGCGGGGTATTGCAAACGGGCGTGTTCTCGAAGTGTCCCAAACCGGTAACAAACTGACCTTTTATAATATGGAACAATCCGAATTCGAAGCCGTCTGGGCGGACTATTTCGATCTCAACACCGATTATATTTCCATTCACGCCGCGCTCTGCGCTGATCCGACCCTCAAAACCGCCTGCGATTTCTGCGGCGGTATCCGAATTATCCGGCAAGACCCGTGGGAAGCGCTGTGTTCCTTTATTCTGTCCCAAAACAACAACATTCCGCGCATCAAAGGGCTTGTCTCTCGGCTGTGCGAACAGTTCGGCGACCCCATCGACGGCGGATTCGACTTTCCGAAACCCGAGACCCTCGCTGCGCTCTCTCCCGAAGATCTCGCTCCGGTGCGCTGCGGCTTCCGGGATAAATACATCATCGACGCCGCCAAAAAATTCGCCTCCGGCGAAATCAATCCCGCAAAAATCGCCGCCCTGCCGCTTGAGGAAGCCAGAACTGAACTGATGGCCGTCAAAGGTGTCGGCCCGAAAGTAGCCGACTGCGCGCTATTATTCGGATTTTACAAGCTGACGGCGTTCCCGACCGACGTCTGGATCAAGCGCGCGATGGCCGATCTCTTTTCCGACGGCCTGCCCGCCTGCGCTGTTCCCTATGCCGGCGTCGCCCAGCAGGTTTTGTTTCATTATTACCGGCGGGCAGTGCCCGCTCACAATACGCGCACTAAAGCCTGCTGATTTTTTCTCATCGTAGCCGCGTTTCCGACCCTTCATTCCCCTCTGTGGAGGGGTGGCCGAAGGTCGGGGTGGTCTCTATAAACCAAAACAACGTGTTTCAGTAGGGGCGAACTTCGTTCGCCCGCCCCGTTAATCTCGCCCCATAAAAAAGACCTGCAATCACCACGGTCGATTTGACATCACGCCGCACATAAAGTCAAGAAATTTTTAACAACCCTCGGTAAAATGACAAACATACGGAAGGAGGTTACGGAATGGATTGGATCACGGGAATTCAACGGGCGCTCGATTATACCGAAGCACACCTGACCGATGATATTGATTATGAAACCGTTGCGAAACAGGCCTATTCATCAGCGTTTCATTTTCAACGGATGTTCACTATGCTTTGCGGATATGCGCTCGGTGATTATATTCGTATGCGTCGTCTCACTCTGGCGGCCGATGAGTTAATCCGGACAAACAGCAAAGTGATTGACATTGCCCTTAAATACGGATATGACACGCCCGAAAGTTTTTCGCGTGCTTTTTCGCGTTTTCACGGGATTACCCCGACCGACGCAAGACACGGCGGCAACGTCAAATCCTTTTCGAGACTTTCCGTAAAATTGATTTGATCGGGAGGCAACACCATGGATTACAGAATCGAAGAAAAGCAGGCATTCAAAATTGTCTGCAAGAAAAAACAGGTCAATAAACCGCAGGGCGATACCGCCACAGCCGACATTTCGGCATTCTGGAGCGAATGCACTCACAACGGCACCATTGACGCGCTTTGCAAATATGCCAAATACGACAATCTTCACGGCATTCTCGGCATTTGTTTCTCCGGGGAGATGGCGGATTCCGGTTTTCCCTACGGCATCGGTGCCGAATATAACGGCGTTCCCGTGAAGGACGAGGACTTTGAAGTCGTTGAAATTCCGGCATATACCTATGCGGTTTTTCAGTGCAAAGGCAAAATGCCCGACGCGTTCAAGGACACTTATCAAAAAATCTGTACCGAGTTCTTCCCGCAGAGCAATTATGAATACGGCAGCGGCATTGAACTTGAGGTCTATCCGTCCGCCGATACCCAAAGCCCGGATTATTCCTGCGAAATCTGGATCGCGGTGAACGAGAAGAAATAAGGCAAAAAACATTTAAAGACATCTGTCAAAAAGGCAGATACCTTTTTATTGTGTTGGGAGATGATTATAAAAAAGTAGGGGCGTACCTGTGTGTGCGCCCACAATTTGCGGGCGATCACATAGGATCGCCCCTACAAAATAACAAAATAAAGGACGAACGGAGGGAACGGCCGTTCGTCCTTTTATATAGAGCCGCCGGGGATGGCGACTCTCTAAACCCCGCGCCCGCACCGTGCTTGCTCGGCACGGGTGGAGATTATAGCAAATTGATATGCGATGATATTCAGCGTCTGCCTCCGCCGGTCATACCGCCCATACCGCCGGCGCTGCCGATCGTGGAGAGTCCGCCCGCTGTAAAACTGCCGGCCGAACTTCCGCCGATATTCAGGGTGTAAGTCGTACCGGTCACAAGCTGCGGTGCCGAGATAACGATGCTGGAAAAGCTCTTAGACGGTGTGTACTCGACGATGACGTTTCCGCTCTTATCGGTCACGGTGACCTGAGTGCCGCCCGAGACCGTCGAAACGGTTGCCATGATGCAGTTTACCGAGGAATTTGAATCAGGTGCCTGCGCCATGCCGCTGCTGCCCGCGGCAATCAGAATCGCACCGCTGTTGGTACAGGTTCCGTTATAGTCCATCGCGCCGTTGCCACTGTCGGTCGGCCCGTCGACCAGAATTGTGCCGCCGGTCAGCACCATGCTGCCGTTGCTGTCAAGCCCGTCACCGCCGGCATTGACATAGATGTAACCGCCGCCGATGGTAATGCAGTTGTCGGAATTGGCCCCATCCATCCCACCGCCACCGAAGAAGACATTTCCGGTGTCATCGCTGCCGCCCGCAGAATTCAGACCGTCGTCACTGGAAGTGACGCTGATATTGCCGCCGCAGATATAAATGGTCATGCCCTCAAGGCCCTCATAGGACTTTGTGATTTTGATCTCGCCGGCGTCAATTTCAAGCGCGGTATCGGCGTGCATGCCGTCGTCTCCGGTCGCAATGGTGAAAGTTC
This sequence comes from Oscillospiraceae bacterium, assembly GCA_035380125.1. NCBI lineage: Bacteria > Bacillati > Bacillota > Clostridia > Eubacteriales > Oscillospiraceae > Oscillospiraceae bacterium. Next base: position 25,030 of record DAOSWV010000011.1, on the reverse strand, counting down.
CGCCTGCAATCTTGATATCGCCGTTCGAGTGGAGCGCATCATCACTGGTATCAAGCGTGAAAGTTCCGCCGGTAATATAGATGGCGCTGCCTCCTTTGAGGCCTTTCATGCTTTCGGTAGTGGAAGTGGAAGTCGAGCCGGTCGTACCGCGCGGATTAAAGTAATCGTTGGAGCCTCCGCTCGAAGCATTCGAGCTTCCGCCGCCCGTGGTAATATCAAAGGTACCGCCGCTGATCAACAGGGTCGTATAGGCCTGGATACCGTCGTTGCCGGATGTGATGTCGAAATCACCGCCTGAGATATTGATATAGCCCTTCTCGGCGTCCTCGTCGTTGTTGGCCTGCAGACCGTCGGCACCTGCGTTGATGGTAAAGGTGCCGTCGGTGATCGTGATGCTATCACGGCCGCGGAGGGCGTCATTGACCGCGGTGATGACATAGGTTCCGCCGGCGATCACGAGATCGTCTTTGGACAAAATGCCGTTGAGATAATTGCCGTTTACGGTCAGCGTTCCGGTGCCGTTGAGGGTGAGATCATCCTTGGAAAACAAGGCGGCGTTGGGCTCGTCAGTATCGGCTTCAAGGGTATAGGAGGAACCATCGGAGATCGTATTTTGAGTCCCCGCCGCCAGTGTAATGATGATCTTATCGCTCTGTTCGCCGTAAATTCCGCTGCTGTAAGAACAGCTGATATCGACGCCGTTGAGAATCAGTGTAACCAAATCGTCCGTGCCCGCGTTGACGATGATCTGCCCGTCATCGAGCGTGCCGCTGATGGTATAGGTGCCCGCTCCGGTGATCGTAGCGGTGCTGCCGCTCACGGACACATTGGAACCGGAAGCGGATATCGAACTGCCGTTCAAAACAATCTCATTCCCGTCGGACGGTTCCGCAACGGTCGTATCCTCGGACTTAACTTTGTTCTCGACCGAAGAGACGGCGGCTTTAATCTCCTCGCTTACATCGGCGACCGAAGCCGTTTCCGAAGTTGCGGTTGAAGATGCGGGAAAAGAATTGGTGGAAAATATCGCCGTGCTCGAGGCGCTTGACGTAATAGTTGAGGTTGAACCCGCACAGCCCGCCGCAAACAAAAGCACCATTGCCGTGCAGAGAATTGCATAGATCTTTTTCAAGTGAAACACTTCCTTATACTAATTTACAAAACACAAACTGACGTTTTTAAAAGTAGATTCCATCTGCTTTTTATAAAAATTAGTATTACAGTTCCTCTTTCAGTGTGTTGCCGGCTTTACCGCAGCTGACATTGAGATTGCCGTTGCGGCAGCGCAGCGCATCAAGAAACTTTTTTTCGATTAAATTCTGATCGCCGTTTAAAACGATCTTGTACTGCAGCTCAAACATGCTGCCGAGATTGGTGGACTTGACGCGAACCAGCTCAGTCTTTTTGGTGTAAGCGGCGAAGATGTCATCGAAAGCGCCGTTATAATCGAGCGATTCGGGGATGGTGATTTTAAGTTCGCGTTCGCTGTCGCGAATATCGCCGTATTTTACGGTGAATAAAATCAGCGTCAGCAGCGCTGCGGCGATAAAGATGACAATCGCATAGGTGATATAGCCCATACCGGTTGCAATGCCCACGGCCACGGCCATAAAGACCGCCGAGATTTCACGGGCGCTGCCGGGTGCAGAACGAAAACGCACCAAGCTGAACGCTCCGGCCACGGCGACACCGGCGCCGATATTGCCGTTTACCATCATGATGACGGCCTGAACCAATACCGGAAGAAGAGCCAAGGTCACGATAAGACCCTTGGAATAGGTATTTTTATAAGTATGAATCAGTCCCAGCAAAACGCCCAGGACAATCGAAGTGAGGGTACACAGCAGCAGCGGGCCGATTGAAAGCCCCTCTGAGGAAATTACGGTTTCAAGCACAGATAATGCCTCCCTTTTGATTTTGAATATTTGGGAATATATAATCGGTATAGCAGGTTCCGTACTTGGAAAACGAGACCGGTCGAATTCCGTTTTCGTCAAAGAATCTGCACATCCACAGCGGGATCGCACCGGCGGTTTTTACCTCGACCAATCTTCGGTCGTTTCCGATGATCGGCGTTCCGTCACAGCCAAGTGCGGGAGACAGCCGGTTTGTACGCATCCGTATACCGCTGTCGAAGGTCAAGCGAAGATTGGGATCTTCGTTATCGTAGAATGCCTCGCGTTCATAGGCGATAAACACCTTGGGATCGGGTCTGTAAAACTGCATAAAATATTCAATCTCTCGGCCGATCTGACTGTCGCAGCTGACTCCGGGCCTGCCGCTCATCCAATCGAGGGCTTCATCGAGAGGCATCTCGATACGTCTTTTATATACGACGCCTTTGTATTTTTTCTTCAGTTCCAAAAAGATCGTATCGTCCGATTTCGGAACCCCGTAGCAGCGCAGCCGCAGCTTTTCCTTATAAACGGGCTTTTCGATGGACGCGCGAATGATACGGTAATCGTCGGTATCGAAATAAATATTACAGATCGTACTCTTTCCGAATGCATCCGGGTGCATCCTGTTCTCCATCAGCCGGCAAAGTTTTGCGGCCTGTTCACGATCGAGCAGATATTTCTCCTCATATCGTTTAAATACTGTTGTGATGTTCTGCATCCGAAACGCCTCTTTTCTCGAGAGTTGAATCCAAGCCGCAAATATGTTAGAATCAAGCGGATGGTTCTTGTCGGGTTTCCCCGCGGGGTATGCCTTTATTTTACACGGGTTGCTGAAATTACTCTGAAAAATAAATTTCAGTTTTTTTTCAGCTTTAAGCGATAAAATATGCACATACAATGTTCGCGCGAACTTCATAAAGCGCGAGCGTCCCTGATGAAAGGAGCTGTTTTTCTTGCGCGTATTAATTGTGGAAGACGAAAAACGTCTTGCTGAGGCACTGGCGCAGATATTAAACGAACATAAATTCGACGCCGAGACGGTATACACCGGTACCGACGGTCTTTACTATGCCAAAAATTCCGCCTACGACGTCATCATCCTCGATGTGATGCTGCCCGGCATGACCGGATTCGAGGTTGTCAAGCAGCTGCGCACCGATAAGATCGCAACACCTGTTTTGCTGTTGACGGCCCGCGATGAAATCAACGATAAAGTGAAGGGGCTGGACTGCGGTGCAGACGACTATATGACCAAACCCTTTTCGCCCGATGAATTGATGGCACGCGTCCGGGCGCTCTCACGGCGTCAGGGCGAAGTCATCACCGACCAAATCACCTTTGCCGACCTAACACTCGACCTATCCTCCTACACCTTAAAAAAAGACAGCAAATCCGTCCATATGGGTTATAAAGAATTTTCGGTATTGCGGCTTTTGATGGCCAATCCGAACACGGTCGTACAAAAAGAGACGATCTTGGTCAAAGTCTGGGGCAGTGATTCCGACGCCGAGGACAACAACGTAGAGGCCTATATCTCGTTCCTGCGTAAAAAATTCTTCTATCTCGGTTCAAAAGTCAATATCGGTACGGTCCGGAAAGTCGGCTACCGGCTGGAGGTTTTGGAATGATCAGAAAACTGCGGATCAAATTCATTCTCATCAATATGCTGTCGGTATTTCTGGTACTGGCGACAGTCTTCGGCGTCCTGCTTTATTCTTCGGCCAAACGTCTGACCGACAGCAGCAACGAGGCGCTGGTTCTCGCGCTCTCTCGCGACGGAAACGACGATCAACAGCCTTGGGAGATCGGCGGCGGTAAAAAAGCAGGGACCGATCCGCTCAATCCCAACGATGTTCAGCGGTTGAATGAAAACAATACTTTTATCCGTACTTTCACCGTTTCGGTCTACACCGACGGAACCCTATCCACATCTACATACAGCGGCGAAATCGACATCAGCGATGACATTCTGAATGCGGCGGTGGAAACGGCATTGGCTGACCCCGACGGAGCGGGTACCATTTCCGATCTGCATCTGCGCTATCTGGTCAAAATCGGCACCGACAGCACCAAAATTGCCTTTGCCGACACAAGCAGTGAGCGCATTTACATGAATAACCTCATCATCATCTCGTTGGAAGTGGGTGTTCCGGCGCTGGCTGTCTTCTTCCTGCTGGCCTATTTTCTGTCGGGACTGGCGCTCAAACCCGCCAAAACCGCTTGGCAGCAGCAGCAGCAATTTGTCGCCGACGCCTCTCATGAACTCAAAACGCCGCTGACCGTTATTTTAGCCAACACCGATATCCTGTTGGCACATCCAAGCGCCTCAATCCAAAGCCAGCGGAAGTGGATTGAAAACACCAAGACCGAGGGCGAGCGAATGAAAAAACTGGCCGACAACCTGTTATTTTTGGCCAAGTCCGACGCCGCCGAACACGTGAAAGCCAACCCTATGCCACACGAGCAGGTCAATCTCAGCGACACCGCTTGGAACGCGCTTCTGCCTTTTGAATCGGTGGCGTTCGAACAGGGCGTTGAATTGAACAGTGACATCAAACCGAACGTAACGGTCTCCGGCAATGCGGATCAATTAAACCGCCTGATCGTAATTTTGATCGACAACGCCTGCAAATACAGCGGCAAAAGCGGAAGCGTCACCCTGACACTGACCAAAGAACAGGGAAAAGCCAAACTCTCGGTTCATAATACGGGAACTCCGATCGACAAAGATGATCTCCCCCACATTTTCGACCGTTTCTACCGCGCCGACAAATCACGCTCACAGGTTTACGATGAACCCGGTAGCGTATTACACACTCCGTCTGTCGGCGCTGACGACAAATCGCGCTCACAAGTTTACGATGAACCCGGTAGCGTATTACACACGCCGTTCGTCGGCGCTGGCGACCAATCGCGGGCGCAGACGAGCGGAGGCCACGGGTTGGGGCTCTCGATTGCCAAATCCATTGTCGATGCCCATAACGGAAAACTCACGGTAAACAGCAGCGCCGAACACGGTACGACCTTCACCGCCGAATTTTCGGCGAAATAATCTTGGTTTTCAGCCAAACAAGCAGTTGCCTGCGGCTTTGCCGCAGGCGACTGCTTTATATCATATGCACAAATTTTGCCTGAACAATTTATTCCGAAGGGAAATTTCCCCCTTCTCTTGCAAATTTCAAACATTTGTATTAGAATATACGGGTATTAAATCTTGGGGGTCTAAAAATGTCAAGAGCAAAACGCGTTATTTCGATATTGCTGTTGTTTGTACTGTCTTTGTCGATGTTCACCGCCTGCGGTCCGGACACCGAAGCGATCGTCACGATCAAAGGACAGGCTTTCAGTGTCGAACAGTATTTAATGTTCCAGTTGGACGCCTATAACACCATGGCCAGCAAAATGAGTTATACCTTCAACCAGCAAAAAGACGACGGCTCTTATCTGACGGTCAAGGAGCAGATGGAACTGTACAACAACATCGACGGCAACCGCGTCGATGTCTGGATCAGTGCAACCACCCTTGAAGAACTGCGTAAAGTCGTCTATTACGATCAGGCGCTTGCCGACGCCGGCATCACCATCACCGACGAGGAAATCACCAACGCCAATGATCAGGCCAAGGCCATCTACGATTATTACGAAGCCTATTATGACGGCTACTATACCCGCAACGGCATTAATTTGGAAGCCGTACAGCTCTGGCTGCTCAACAGCCTGAAAGAGAACAAGCTGTTCAAGAGCATCTATGATACCGACGGCACACTGGCAGTTCCCGAAGCGGACATCCAGTCCCACTTCCAAGAGCTGTATGCCAGTGCCAAGATCATGAAGATCCCCTATTTCAACGAAAGCAGCGGCGTTGTCCTGACAGATGATCAGATCGATAACATCGACGCCTTCTGCCAAACCGCGATCGAAAGGCTCAACAGCGGCGCAATCGACATCGACTCCTTATATTACAACTTCCTGTTGGCCAACAGCGTGATCTCCGAAGGCGATGTGGTTGATCCGATCCCATTCCAGCTGTTCGACCTGAACGACAACGACTATACGACCGATATGATCTCGTCCTATGAGGCATTAGAGATCGGTCAGACCGGTTATACAAAAGACACCAATCAGGGATACTTCTTCATCTATCTCAAAGGTGATCCGCTCACCGATGACGCATCCAATTACACCAACTACCGCGACACCGTGCTGCGCGATCTCAAGGATTCCGAATTCCAAGAGAACATTATGGCGATCACCGATTCCTATGAAATCGTCATGAACACCCGGCTGATGAAAAAATATCTCCCGGAAAATATCGAAAAGCTCTCCTAAAGCTCATATTCCTCCCGTCTCCGACAGATAATAACCGCATACGCGAACATCGGAGGCCGGACATGGAAATCATCTGTACCGAAAACATTTATAAGATTTACAACCAGGGGCGAAACGAAGTCAAGGCGCTTGACGGCGTTTCGCTTTCTGTTATGCAGGGGGAATTTCTGGCGGTCATGGGTCAGTCGGGATCCGGAAAGTCCACACTGCTGAATATTCTGGGCTGCCTTGACGTCCCGACATGCGGACGGTATTTTCTGTTCGGAAAATCATCCGATACTTTCGACGAGGAAGAGCTCTCCGGCATCCGCAACCACCGAATCGGATTCGTATTTCAAAATTACAATCTCATTCCCTCGCTCTCCGCCGTTGAAAACGTCGAACTCCCGCTGCTGTATCGCGGTGTCGAATATGAACAGCGCCGTAAAATTGCCCTTGAGGCACTCGAAAGAGTCGGCCTTTCGGAGCGTTCCGAGCACCGGCCTTTAAAGATGTCGGGCGGACAGCAGCAGCGTACCGCCATTGCACGCGCCATCGCCGCCGATCCCGACATCCTGCTGGCCGACGAACCGACCGGAAATCTCGACCGCACGTCGGGCGCTGAAATCATGAATCTTTTAACCCTCTTGAACAAAAAAGGCAAGACGGTTATAATCATTACGCACGACCCCGCCGTCGCAGCTTATGCAAACCGAATTGTGACCATCAGTGACGGCAAAATTGCAGCAGACGAAAGGAGCGCCTATGAAGCAGGTTGAGATTTTCACCGACGGCGCTTGCCTCGGAAATCCGGGTCCGGGCGGCTACGGCGTCATCCTGAAATATCAGGGCACCGAAAAAGAACTCTCCGGCGGCGAACCCGAGACGACCAACAACCGCATGGAATTGACCGCGGCCATCGTCGCGCTCGAGGCGCTCAAAACGCCCTGCGCGGTAAAGCTGTACAGCGATTCGCAGTATCTGATCAACGCTTTTGAACTCGGCTGGCTGGAAAAATGGAAAATGAGCGGCTGGAAGCGCACCGGCAACGCCGAGGTCAAAAATGCCGACCTGTGGCAGCGGCTGTCCGAACTGACCGCGATACATAACGTCGAATTTATCTGGGTGCGCGGCCACGACGGCCATCCGGAAAACGAACGCTGCGACCGCCTCGCCAGCGGTTACGCGCAAAAACTCGCCGACAAATCGTAGGGGCGCACCTATGTGTGCGCCCGAAAATTTCCCTCCCTTGGAGAGGTGGCAGGGGACATCGCAATGTTCCCTGACGGGGTGGTCAAAAATCCGCCGGCAAAAAACTTTGCTGAAATCCATATTTAATACATAACAAAAACCAAACGAAAGAACGGTCGTTGAATTATGAAAAAAATCCTTGCGCTCTTTTTCTGCGCAGCCCTGTTTTTCACCTTGTTCGGCTGCGCACCCGCCGAAGAAAAAACCACGGTCAATATCGCCTTTTTCCCGAATATCACCCATGCGCAGGGTCTGATCGGCTCCGCGAACGGCGCTTTTGAAGAAGCTCTTTCGGGTTATGACGTGGAATATCAGGTTTTTAACGCCGGCCCGGCCGAGATCGAGGCGCTTTTTGCCGGCGAAGTCGACATCGGCTATATCGGACCGGTACCCGCGATCAACGGCTTTGTGCGTTCGGGCGGCGATGTCGTCATCGTCTCGGGCGCGGCAAACGGCGGCGCGGTTTTGGTGGCGCGCACCGATGCGAACATCACCTCGGTCGCCGATCTCTCGGGCAAAAAAGTGGCGATCCCGCAGCTGGGCAATACCCAACATCTTTCGCTTCTCCAATTATTATCGGCCAACGGCCTCTCGACGACTTCGGCGGGCGGCACGGTCGACGTCTATGCGGTCGCCAATTCCGAGATCAAAACCCTGATGCAGAGCGGCGAAATCGACGCGGCGCTGGTGCCGGAACCCTGGGGCGCCCGGTTGGTCAACGAGATCGGCGCGCAGCTCGTTTTGGACTACGATCAAATCTGGCTCGACGGCAACTATGCCACGGCGGTTGTCATCGTCAATAAGGACTTTTTGACCAACTACCCCGACCTCGTCGAGAAATTTTTGCAGGCGCACGTCAAAATCACGGCATATATCAACGAAAACCCCGACGAGGCGTTGGCGATCGCCAATGCCCGCATCGAAGAACTGACCGGCGCGGCGCTTGATCCCGCAATCCTGACCGAGGCCGCCTCGCGCATCGTCTTCACCACCGATCCCGCCCGTGAATCCGTCGAGGCCTTTATCGACCTTTCCATCGAGCAGGGCTTCATCGAAGCCTGCGACAACCGCGACGCCCTGTTCAATCTCAATATGATCTCAACAATCAATTCGGAGATTTCGCAATGAACATCACCGTCGAGTCCCTCTATAAGACCTTTCAAAACCCCGACAAAGAGGTCTTAAAAGACATCAATTTGGAAATCGCCGAGGGCGAGTTCGTCTGCCTGCTGGGTCCGTCGGGCTGCGGCAAATCGACGCTGCTCAATATCATCGCGGGTCTCGATACGCCGACTTCGGGCAGCGTCAAATTCGGCGGAGAACCGGTCACAGGCCCCGGGCCCGACCGCGTGATGATCTTTCAGGAATCGGCGTTGTTCCCGTGGCTCTCGGTCGTCGACAACGTCAAATTCGGTCTGAAAATCGCCAAAATCCCCGACAAAGAGGCCGAGGAGCGGGCGATGATGTATCTCCAAAAAGTCAATCTGGCCTCCTGCCGCGATTATAAAGTCAGCCAGCTCTCGGGCGGCATGAAGCAGCGCGTCGCCATCGCAAGGGCGCTTGCGCTCAACTCCAAAGCCCTGCTGATGGACGAGCCGTTCGCCGCGCTCGACAAACAGACCAAAAACCTGCTGCGCGACGAACTCGAACGCCTCTGGCTGTCGGAAAAACGCACCGTCGTCTACGTCACCCACAGCGTCGAAGAAGCGTTGTTTTTCGGCGACCGCGTGGTGATGATGAGCGCCGATCCGGGCGTGATCAAGAGCATTTTTAAAATCGATTTCCCGCGCCCGCGCCAAATCGACACGCCGGCATTCGTCAAACTGCGCCACGATATTCTGGCCGATCTCAGAGTGGAGGTGGAACGCTATGAAAAATAACACCCTGCTCAAGGTCTTAAAAACCCTCGGCTTTATTTTGATATTTATCGCCGTTTGGCAGCTGCTCTATTTCGTCATGGTCGAAAAGGCCGCCGTCTGGAAACCGTATGTTTTCCCGTCGCCGCTCGGCGTTTTGAATTCCTATGAAAAACTGGTCAATAACGGCACCCTGTTCGCGGGCATCGGGCAGACCCTGCGGCGTATCGGCATCGGATACGGCATCTCGATTCTAATCGGCCTTTTCCTCGGAATGCTTTTAGCTCGCTTCAAAGCGCTCTCGGAACTGATGAAACCGCTGGTGCTGGGCATCCAGACGCTGCCGTCCATCTGTTGGGTGCCGTTCGCAATTTTGTGGTACGGCTTGGCCGAAAGCGCGACCATCTTTATCGTGGTCATCGGTTCGACGTTCAGCATCTGCATCGCGGTCGAGACCGGCATCCGCAGCATCAATCCGCTCTATATCCGCGCCGCCAAAACGATGGGTGCAAAAGGCCCGGCGCTCTATACCAAGGTCATTCTGCCCGCCAGCGTTCCGTCTCTTGTCGGCGCGCTCAAACAGGGTTGGTCGTTTGCCTGGCGCGCATTGATGACCGGCGAGATGATGATGTCGTCCAAAGGCATCGGCCTGATGCTGTCGCAGGCGCGCGAGATCGGCGGCATCAACGAGGTCACCGCAGTCATGCTGGTAATCGTTTTAATCAGCATTTTTGTAGATAAGCTTATCTTCGGTTTTATCGAAAAACACGCTTTGAAATGGACTTGACTTTTTGAGAAAAACTGCATATACTGAATACGAACAGAATACTTCGGCGGGGATAAAACCCTGCCGAACTTTTGTTGAATCTGGATTACAAGGAGTTGAAAAAGCGTGGACGCATCGAGCGGAAGCAGTCACAGTACACGGACAAGCCCGAAAACAAGCGACGGCACCCCGATACCGTTGTGCGCTTTTTCGGCGTTGTCATAGAGAAATCGCGTGATCACCGACTGACCGCGTGTTGACCTCTCGTGTGCTGTTTCCCTTTTGCTGAAAAACTTCAAAAGGAGGAACACACCGATGAATCAGGAAGCCATGGCCCTGCTGGAGGAGAAAAAGTTTCCCCAGTTGTGCCGCATTTTAAAAGAGATGAACCCCGCGGACCTCGCGGCGCTGTTCGCGGAATTTCCCGAAGAATATCTGCCCATCATATACCGGATTCTGCCCAAGGAACTTGCGGCGGAGACTTTTGTGTGCATGGACGCGGATCTGCAGGAGGTCCTCATCACCGCCTTTTCCGATAAGGAACTGCGCGAGGTGCTGGACGAGATGTATATGGACGACACGGTCGACGTCATCGAGGAGATGCCGTCCAACGTCGTCGCGCGCATTTTGAAGAACTCGAATCCAGCCGACCGGAGAACCATCAATGAATTGCTGAAATACCCGAGCGACAGCGCGGGCAGCATCATGACGACCGAGTACGTCTACCTCAAAAAGGACATGACGGTGCGCGACGCGTTTGCCCGCATCCGCAAAATCGGCCCCGATAAAGAGACGATTTATACCTGCTATGTCACTGATGCCAGCCGCAAATTGGTCGGCGTCGTCACGGTCAAGGATTTGCTGCTGGCGGAGCAGGAGAGCGTCATCAACGACATCATGGAGACCAATGTCATCTATGTCAGCACGCTCGAAGACAAAGAGACCGCCGCGCGTCTGTTCGATAAATACGACTTGCTGGCCGTTCCGGTCGTCGATCAGGAGCAGCGCCTCGTCGGCATCATCACGGTCGACGACGCGATGGACGTTTTGCGCGAAGAGAACACCGAAGATATTTTAAAGATGTCGGCAGTCACCCCGACCGACGACACCTATCTCAAAACCTCGGTTTTCAAGCACGCCAAAAACCGCATCGTCTGGCTGTTGATTTTAATGGTCTCGGCCACGATCACCGGCGCGATCATCACCAAATACGAAGCGGCTTTCACCTCGATCCCGCTGTTGATCGCCTTTTTGCCGATGCTGATGGACACCGGCGGCAACAGCGGCTCCCAGAGTTCGACCACGATCATCCGCGGCCTCGCGCTCGAGGAGATCAAACCCCGCGACTTTTTCCGGGTCCTGTTCAAAGAAGTCAGTGTCGCGCTGATGGTGGGCGCGGTACTCGCGATCGTCAATACGGCACGAGTGCTGATTACCTATCCGCATGACCCGATCAAATATCAGCTTGCGCTGGTCACGGGAATGGCGCTGATGTGTGCGGTTTTGATCGCAAAGACCCTCGGCTGCTGCCTGCCGATGCTGGCGCAGAAGCTGAAAATCGACCCGGCATTGATGGCGGCACCGCTGATGACGACGATCGTCGACGCGGGTACGGTTTTGGTCTATTTCTCCATCGCCACCGCCGTCATGCACCTCACGTTATAATTTCTGAATGTAAAATGTAGGGGCGGCGAGTCACCGCTCACAAACGTGCCGCCATGATGGCGGTTTCAAACGCGTCATAAAATCTGCCGGGCTTTATGAGTCGAGAAGAATGTTCCGCGAGGAATATTCTTCAAGAGAACCGCTTTCAAGCGGTTCTTGCACGCTACTTCCAACCTCGGTGTAATGATAAAATTATAGGTAAGGCGGTGAACTCATGAAAAGGCATCAACGAGATAACTGCTCAGTATGGTTGAGAAATCTGCCGCGGACTGTACTGAGCAAAACGCAATAAACTGCGGACAGTACTCAACCGTACTCATTCTCTGATTAAACTAAAAACACAATAGGAGTACGGTTATGAAATATCTAATCCAATCTGCAAAGCGATACAAATCGCTTATTTATCTTTGTCTTGTTTTAGGGTTCGCCGGAACTTTCCTGCAAAGTTTCAGTGCGCGTTATCTTCAAAAAATCGTCGATCGTTTTACTGCGGGCACTTTAACGCCGATGAACATCGCCGTTTACGGCATGGCGTTGGCACTGCTTTTCGTTATCAGTTATCTCAACAATTATCCGTGGCGCAAGCTGGAATCGGGAATCCCTTTACTCTTAAAAATCAATGCCCTCCGAAAAGTATCGGTCATCGATTACCTGTCATATATCAAATTGGGCACAGGCGAATTGATTCAGCGAATCGAAAACGGCGCTTCGGCGGGCTCAAGTATTTTCTTGGGGTTTTATCTGCGGCTTGCAAGCGAGTTGATTCCCTCGATGGTATTCAGCATCATTTTCGTTTTCATCATCAGCCCTGTGGTGACGGCAGCGATCATGATCGGTTATCTCGTCGTTTTCGTCATCACGAATATTTTGTTGAAAGCGCTGTATCAGGTGAAAGGCCGAATTCTCGACAGCGAGGAAAAATTCAATCACTATTTCGTGCGCGGTTTAATGGAGATGGTCGTGTTTCGCGTTTATCGGCGTTTCACAAAGGAACTCCGAAAAGCGGAGTCCGCCTCCGATGAAATCATCTCTTCCAACGTGAAAATGAAAATGACGCATGAGGCGTTTTTTACCATTTTCGCCTTACTTATCGCTTTTATCAAGATCGGAGTCATCGCATACGGCTGGAGCTCCAAAACCCTGTCGATCGGTCAGATCGTCGCGCTGGTCGCGCTTGTGGATTGCGCATATCAGCCGATCGCCGTCATCAATGTGTCGTATGTCCAATACAAGCTCGATAAAGTCGCTTTCGCCAGATATACGGAATTTCTGGATGCAAAAGAGGAAGCACGGCTCACAGAAGGGGAAACTGTCCCCGAAATCAAAGGAGACATCTCCTTCTCGAAGGTCGGCTTTGATTATGATAACCGTGAGATATTGAACGATTTCGATCTGGATATTCAAAGTAAAAAGAAAGTCGCCTTCGTAGGCGAAAGCGGCTCCGGCAAAACGACCGCCGTCAAGTTATTGGTCGGGCTTCTGCATCCCCGAACCGGGCAAATCACAATAGATGGCTTTGACTTGAATCGGATCAATCTTAATGACTATTACAAACACGTCGCCTATCTCCCGCAGGAACCGTCCGTATTCGACGGAACACTGCGCGAGAATCTCGTTTTTGATGAAACGGCAGCGGATGGCGACTTGACAGAGGTCCTCGAAAAAGCGGGATTGGGCGGCTTATACGCCAAATTGGAACATGGATTAGAAACTCCGTTAGGTGAAAAAGGGGTGCGTTTATCCGGCGGGGAGCGTCAGCAGCTTGCGATCGCCCGGCTTTGGTTTTCCAAGGCGCAAATCGTCATATTTGACGAAGCGACGTCGGCGATTGACAACTTGACGGAGGAAGCCGTCATGAAAAATGCCATGGCTTTTCTTTCGGATAAAACCGTCATCTCAATCGCCCATCGGTTAGATTCTATCAGGTCTTTCGAAACCATTTTCGTGTTCCGGGACGGGCACATCGTGGAGCAAGGCGGCTTTGACGAATTGATGGAAAAGCGCCGGTCGTTTTATGAATTATACAACAGGTCAACAATATCGCCAACATGATGCCGGTGGGCAGTGCCCGCTCCCAATACGCGCGTTAAAATCTGCCGATTTTGTACCTTCATAGCCGCGTTTCCATCCTCGGTGTTTTTGTAGGGGCGGATATCATTCGCCCGCATCATAAACGCGTTAAAAAATCTGCGAACCGCAAATCCGATAACGCACTTCAATAAATTCCCCTCTATATGGCGTCGCAAGCGACACCTTTGGGGTGACACGGCGAAGCCGTGACGGGGTGGCTCGTTTCCCTGTAGGGGCAGCATCCTTGACGACCTCATTCATTGTAGTGGCGTACCTGCATTGTGCCCGCAAATTCCTCTCCACGAAGAGAGAGTTTTTACTTGTCCTTCTAATTTGCATTTAACTGCCGCTATTCATTACAAATCTACCACCCGAAAAACCGATTCTACTCCCGGTTTACCCGCCTAAATTTGCGGTTTATATTCATTTTCATTCGGTCGATTGCAGATTTTTTCCGCTTGTGCTATGATGAATCCGTCGGGGAACCAGATTTTTTCAAACCTCAATCCGGCGAAAGGATGGTTTTGTCGATGCCCTCATTACGCGCTGTTACATTACGCAATCAAATTCGCTTTTTAAAACCGCTCACATCTAAAATGGACATTAAAACCGCTCGTGCGGGTCAGGACGCTTTCGGCGCACTCGGTGCGTCGGCCAACGCGCGCAAGCTCATCTTTTCGACCGTTACATTCGGAATTTTCAAAGCCCGTTATATCACCCGGCGGGAAAACGCCAACAATAAAGTCATTTTATATCTCCACGGCGGGGCCTATACCGCCGGAGACATCAAATACGCCTCCGGTTTCGGCAGCATTCTCTGCGCCCGAACCGGTGCTGATGTTCTCTGCCCCGCCTACCGTCTCGCTCCCGAACACCCCTTCCCGGCTGCTCTGCGCGACGCGGTGGCCAGTTACGAATACCTATTAGCTGAAGGCAACCAACCCGAAAACATCTCCCTTGTCGGCGAATCAGCCGGCGGCGGATTAATTTTTTCAGTGGCGATGGAACTGCGGGCAACCGGGCTTCCGCTGCCGCATAAACTCGTCGCAATCTCCCCGTGGGCGGACCTGACCTTCTCAGGCAAATCCTATGAAGATAACCGAACTGTCGATCCGTCGCTGTCCGAAGACCTCTTGCGACAATATGCCGTGATGTACGGAGGGGACGATTTGTCCAACCCGTTGATCTCGCCGATCTTCGGCGACTTGTGTGGTCTTCCTCCCGCTTTGATTTTCGCGGGTGGGGACGAGCTGTTGCTTTCCGATGCCCGAAATCTGGCCAAACGGATCGCCGCCTGCGGCGGAAGGTGCGAATTGATTGTCGAAGACGGTATGTGGCACGTCTATCCGTTGTTCAACTGCCCCGAATCCGATGCCGCGCTCAATAAAATCAATGACTTTTTGGAGATGTCAAATGGCCGCTAAACCGTGGATGAAACTCGATAATGCCGCCAAAATCTATCCGGCGGCAAAACGCCGCAATTGGACGGCGCTGTTTCGGCTATCCGCACAGCTGACCGAGCCGGTCGACCCGGTGGCGCTGCGGGCGGCTTTGGAATCGACCGCAAAACGATTCCCGACCTTCACGCTGCGTCTGCGGCGGGGTGTGTTCTGGTTTTATCTCGAACACATCGACGGCGTGCCCGATATCCAGCGCGACGTGGCAAACCCCTGCGTGCGCATGGATCTCCGCCAAAACCGGGGCTTCATGTTCCGCGTCCGTTATTATGAAAACACCATCGCCGTTGAAATTTTTCATGTTTTAACCGACGGCACCGGCGGATTTATTTTTCTCAAAACATTGGTCGCCGAATATCTGCGCATCAAATACGGCACGGTCATCCCACGGGACGCCGAAATTTTGGACTGCTCCGAACCGCCGAAGCCCGATGAATACGAGGACGCTTTTTTCAAATTTGCCAAAGGCCACACCGCCCCGCGCGGCGAGAGCAGCGCTTATTACCTAAAAGGCACGCTCGAAAAACCCGACGTCATCCACATCACCAACGGTCAGATGCCCGTTGACATTTTACTTGCCAAGGCCAAAGAGAAAAAGGTTACTTTGACCGAATATCTGACCGCCGCATTGATCTTGGCCATCGACAAAGTCCAGCGCGCCGAAGGAAGGCCCCAGCGGATGCTGAAGCCGGTCAAGATCTGCGTACCGGTCAACCTGCGCAAATTCTATCCGACCCATACGCTGCGCAATTTTTCGAATTACACCAACCCCGGCATCGACCCGCGCTACGGCCAGTTTACTTTTGATGAGGTTCTTTCGGCCGTCCACCACCATATGGGCATTGAAGTCACCGAGAAAAAACTCAACGCTAAAATTTCGACCAACGTTAAAAGCGAAAGCGCGCGCGTCATCCGCCTGATGCCGCTGTTCATCAAAAACTTCGCCATGAAGATGACCTTTAAATTCGTCGGAGACCGCCAGACCAGCAGCAGCATTTCCAACCTCGGCGCGGTCAAACTGCCGCCCGAGATGGAGCAGTATGTTACCCGCATGGACTTCATCCTCGGCCCGCTGTCGAGAAACCGCGTGATCGCGGCGATGCTGTCCTATCAGGGTACCGTCTATTTCAATTTTACCCGCATCATCAAAGAGACCGTCATTGAGCGCGAATTTTTCCGCTTTTTGATCAAACAGGGCATCCCGGTCCGCATCGAAAGCAATCAGATCCGGGAGACCGACGAATAAATTTTTACGAAGGGAACGGTCGTCCAATATGTCCTACTGCGTCAACTGCGGCGTGGAGCTCGCCCCCGCCGAAAAAAAGTGCCCCCTGTGTGGCGTGCCGGTGATCAACCCGGCTGCGCCTCCGTCCGATCTACCGGTCGCGAAATCCTATCCGACCCGCATGGAGATGATCTCCAAAAAGATCGACCGAAAATATTTCGCGTCATTGGCCAGCATCCTGCTGATGATCCCGCTGCTGGTGACGGTTATCGTCGACCTGATTACGGGAAGCGGACTTTCATGGTCGCTGTATGTTATCGGCGCGCTGTTTTTGCTGTTCGTCTGGGGCGCACTGCCGTTCTTTTTCACAAAACGCCACCCCGTATGGTTCGCGCTGCTCGACGGGCTCGTTTTAATAGGTTATGTCTTTTGGATCGCCTTTATCTCGAATGGCAACTGGTTTTTGCCGCTCGGACTGCCGATTTCAGGCAGCGCGGTTTTGCTCGCGTTCGCCATCACGGCGCTGTTTTCGGATAAAAAACACCGCGTCGCGGGTCTGTCTAAATTGGCGTCGCTGCTGTTCGCCTCCGGTATGATGACGGTCTCGGTCGAACTGATCCTCGATGCCTATCTCGGCCAGCCCATCATCCCGCAGTGGTCGCTGTATGCCTTTATCCCCTGTGTTCTGCTGGGCCTTTCTGCCGCGGTTTTGGAACACCGCCGTAACTTCAAGGAGCAAATCAAAAAGAGGTTGTTCTTTTAAACTCTTAACCTAAGTTAAGACTTTAATATTTCTTGAAAATAATCCCTTTTAATGTTAATATTAAAGGGTGATTTTATTTAACCTAAATTAATAACGCATCGAGTTTTATAAGGGAAAGGGTGGAATTCAACAATGAAAGGAAAAATAGCTTCTATACGCACCTCAGTTCAAAGTGGACGTGAATACGGCTTTATAAAAGGAGAGGATGACTCCTCTTATTATTTCGATAGTCGATCCTTATCAAACGATAAAAAGATGACAGATTATTATGAAGGCGATATTGTTGAATTTTCTGTTTTAGAAAAAAGAGACGGGAAAAAATCTGCGTACAGTATAACTTATATTGAGCCGAAAATCATCACACCGACTGATAAATTGTCAGTAAATATAGAAAACAAAAAATCATAAAATGAATACTATACACCAGGATATTATCGTCATATGAATCGGGAACATATGCGCACAGAATATTTAAAAGACAATTCCGGTGAATATGAAGTATTAGATAAATTAAAAGATATTCTATATATTTCACACGTAAGTCATCACGAAATGGGCGGAGACGATGTAGTATTCCCCTTTTGTTTAATTGGAGCAACTGAAAGCCTTAAACAGTTTATACGAGGCAAATATGAATTCCTACTTGTTTTCTCTCATTTTGATAATTGTGATTGGCAACAAAATACATTACGGGCAATTAAGTTTATTCGACAGCGCAAAGAAATTGCCGGACGCCGCCCACTTGTAAATTTCTATTTATTGGTAAGTAATGCACGAAATTTGAAAGTTGAAATTGATAAGATGAAGGGTGGAACCGAAGCTGCTATTATTCCATTTTCTTTTTCCGAAATATTATCTTGCAATGATTCATCTTCACTTACTGCTTTGCTTTTAGACCGGTTCAAAGAATACATTTTTGAAAATAATATGCTTGGTGAGACAAATCCTATTGAAGAAGAGCAATTGTTATTTGGTGATCGAGGAAAAATTGCAGATGCAATAGTACATCGATGCATTGAAAAAAAACACTCCGGAATATTTGGATTACGTAGAAGCGGAAAATCTTCTGTGTTAAAGGCAGTTACTCGTAGGCTCGATTATGCGAAAATAAAGTATCTTAATATCGAAGCCAGATCATTCCTCGAAGGACTTGATTCATGGAAAACCGCATTATTTGATATTGCTAAGGAAATTAGACATATAACATTAGACCTCGTTCAAGTAGAAAATGAGACAAGAAGCGAGTTAACTGAGCGATTAAAATTAAGGAGCACCGAGGAGGACTATAATAAACGTCCATCACAATGTTTTGTTGAAGATGTAAGGAATTATATAAGTAATGAATCTGTATTTGTAATAGCAATTGATGAAATAGAATTGATCACTTACAATACAGCTTCATCGTCGACATGGAAATGCTTGGATGCATATAAGGGCTTTTGGGGTGCCCTCCGCGATTCAGGGTGTTCATTGATTCTATGCGGCGTAAATTCTACAATTAACGAAAAAAATATTATAGAATTTCAAGGTGATTCCTGCGATAACCCTATGTATGAACGAATTCACAATTGTGCAGATTTCTCCAAAACATATTTGCCTGCATTTACAGATGAACAAACAAAAACAATGATAAATACATTAGGCAGCTACAGTAATATTGCTTTTGATGATATATATGTTGATATTAACAGGGCTTTCGGCGGTCATCCATATGTAATTCGTCAATTCTGCTCCTATTTATTTGAATGTATAAAAGATCTCAGAATTCCCAATCAGTTATACATGATTTCAAAACCTACGTTTACTGCATTGATTTCTGAATTTAACAATTCCGATAAAGGGGTACAAGTATTTAATACGATTTTACAGCACATAATTATTTATAAGAGCGAATATGAAATGTTAAAAAGGTTTGCTTTATCACCAGATAAATATAAAAAAATTGAACATAAAGACATTTCACTGATTGATCATTTAGAAAAATACGGTTTAATCGAATATGATAAATCTACGTCTTTTATAACTTTTAATATAAAATCAATACAAGATTATATTTGTAAAACAGAAACTAAGTCGCCTCAAGATATGACAAACGAAGAACGTAGACAATATGTTCAAAGCAAAGTTTATATATGTGAAACTAAGCTTAAAAAATATATTTTCAACTATTATACATATCACGGAGGTGATGCAGCTGGAATAGCATTATTAAAGTCAAAGCTACAACCAAATCCAAAAGCTAATCCACAACCAGATCCAGCTTTTTGTAGATTAAGAGATTATTTTGATCACAAACAATACATTATGTATTTTTCTACATTAAAAAAACTTATTACAAATAATTGGTCAACCCTCGGAAAGGCTATCGAATCTGCTAATATGAGCAAAAGCAGATTTGAAGTTCTAATGGAATGGCTAAATGCAGGTAGAACTGATGCTGATCATTATGATCCTGAAGATATGACGAGCCCCGACGATTGGCAAATTGATGATAGCATTATTAAATGCTTTATGACCTCATACGAAGCGTTTGAAGCACTTTTTAATTCATTGAATTTATAAAACAAAACATCATTAAAATTTTAATTCAACTAACTGCTCACTTTGCCTTTTACGGTCTCCAATATTCCTCAATCAATTCCCGCAGAATCTTCACGGCTTTTGCGGGTCTGCCTGGGTCGCCCATCAGCGTGTAAACGTCACGGAAGATGATCTCGATCTCACACCCCTGCGCTTTCGTAAGGGTGTCTTTCATATATTTCCGGTAGCCGTCCTCGTCAAACACCGGGTCAGCGCCCAAAAACCGCGGCGACGGTTTGCGCGAATAGATGATTTTCGTGCCGCGCAGCGCCTCTCCCATGATGTCCTCATCGCACCAGGCCGAGATCGACACCTTGCGCATATTGGGCAGATTCTTTAAGCACTTGTGCCAAATCGAATGCACCGGTTCGCAGCAGCCGTAATAAACCAGCCCGAACCGGTCTGCGATTTCCGCAATATACGGATAGACGAATTCGGTATACATATCGGGTGAAATGGCGAACGACTCCTGCGAATTCGTGTTGCCCCACTTGTTTTTAGCCATGGGGATTCCGTCCGCCGGGACTTTCAGTTCATCGGAAAACCCGAAACTGCCCGCTCCTGCATAGTTGTTGCCGGTATCGGACGTAAACAGCTTTTCTTTTTCCGCCCAGTCGATATAGCGCTGCATATTGACGGTCAGGTAACGCATCAATTCATGTACGCCGTCGGGATTGTCGGAGAGCTCATACATCCACTGCTCCATACCCATCAGCTGTATGATCTTGGCGGTGTGCATATAGTACCAAACCTGCTGGCGGTTGGTCGGAACACAGGGCAGAATATCCCCGACCGCGTCTTTAACCGCCGCCAGTTTATCGGCAAACCGCTTGCGGTCAAAATTGAACTCGAACGGCTTTAGCTTCGAAAAATCCTTTTCCAGTGACTTGATCGGATAATTATATTCATAGCCGATATTGCGCCCCTGCGTGTCAACGGCGTGGTGCATCTCAATCGACATGCCGAATTCGCGCACCTCGATATCCATAAAAACTTCTATAAAATCCGGCACCACAATATCGTCGTCAATGCGCTCGTGCTGTAAAATTTTCGATAATAAATACCGCTCAAGCTCTATGGCGAACTTGCCCTCACACTTCGGCTCAGGCAGAAAATCACGGTTAAACGACCCCTGCTCCACCACGATCAGCGGCTTGACGCCCTTGACCGCATTGTGCGCATACCATTGCTTGGTGCGCTCGGCCATAATCGGCAACGCGGCGTATTCGGCCTGCTTCTCGGCCAGTTCCCTCAAATATGCTTTATCCTTTGCGGAGATAAAAAATTCATCCATTTCAACACCCCCGCTCTATTATAAAGGCAATAATTCTTCGGGTCAATAGCAATTTTCCGAGTTAACATACCCGGAATCATGCATTAAAAATTCCCCTCTGTGGAGGGGTGGCGCGAAGCGCCGGGGTGGTTAAATAATGTAATAAATATTAAACTCCTGAACTCCAAATTCTCCTACCTCTTCCGCTCAATCCCCCAACAGGCAACCGCCATTGTCAGAATCAACGCAACCTGCAGCGGTTCGACCGCCGCTTCATAGAGGAAAAACGAACAGATCATCGGATAACACATGGCAGACACCATCTGAACCGGTGTAAAAAGAACCACGTCCCCGATCCGGAAAGCCACCTGCGCCGCGCCGACCGAAGCTCCTCCCGTCAGCAGATAGAAATATAAAAAAGGCGAGGCGAATATCTGTGCGCTGATCGCTCCGGTCTGTTTGACCAAAATGTTCAACATCACCACGCTGAGCCCCATCATAAAGCCCGAAAACACCCCGAGCAGGGCGACTTTGTGCTTTTTATCGAATTTGAACAAAAGCGGAATTAGCACAAGTATCGGCAGGGCCAGCAGCGGATAGAGGTAAGTCCGGTTCAACTCTCCCGAGGTATCGGTCAGATGAAAGCTCAATAAGACGATGCAGCCGACAATCAGCAGCCCGTATATCATGTCCGTACGATACAGCTTTTCTTTGAGGAAGAAGTGCGATAACACCACGGTCAATGCGATGTTAAATCCCGACAGCGCCGAGATAATGTGCGGTGCCAGTTTTTCGGAGGCAATAATCATCGGAACAGCCGAAAACGCATAGGCGACAATCATTCCGGTGCACCAAATCAAAAACAAAGCCCGCGCATTTTTCGGACGTTCGTTTTTGCGCGTCATCCATCCGCAGCCTTTTTTCTGCAAAATCGTGCCGACCGAACCCAGCGCCGAGCTGAGCAGCGCCATCGTGATATATAAGATGCCCGTCGCCCCCTTTCAATCGTAGAACCCGTATCTATTATATAACTTATCCGTAAGAATGAAGCGTCATCTTCACCGAAGCAGTGATATTGTTTGCTCCTGCGAACAGTGATATTACTCACTTTGTTCATCGTGATATTATATTCGTCTTTCCCAACTATTCGCAAATAATATCAGCTCACAATGCCGCCGAATCTGCGGCACGGACGAACATAACTAAAAAACCACGCGAAGCGTGGTTTTTTCATGGTGGGCGCTAACGGACTCGAACCGCTGACCATCCGCACGTCAAGCGGATGCTCTACCAACTGAGCTAAGCGCCCAAAGCCGCTCTATTTTAACATAACAAATGATAAAATGCAACACCTTTGCGAAATTTTTTCGCGAAATCCGGTTTGACATTTCCTGCCACATTTTCTATAATGAATTTATCTTTTCGTGTTCATCAACAAACCATCGTTTCGTGAGAGGTATCACATGAAAAAGCATTTACCGTTTTTATTTATCTGTGCTTTGTTATTCAGCGGCTGCGGACAGGCGCGTTCCTACGCTCCCGCCGTCATCTCCTCATCGCGATTAAGCGTGTCTTCCGTCCCCGTTCAATCCGTCCAAACCCACATCGATGAAATCTCTTCTGCCATTTCAGCCGTTGAATCCGAAATCGTCTCCGAGACCTCATCCGCAATCTCGTCTGCTGTTAACACGCAGGAATCCTCTGCGGTTTTCTCCGAAGCCGCATCCTCCCAAGTCAGCTCATTTGTTTCAACCGTATCTTCCGCCATGAATTCAACAGTAACCTCCTCCAAAATGACTTCTTCTCAACAAAGTGCAGCGGAAAACTCGGTACTCTCGTCTTCGAGTTTTACTGCTTCTTCTGAAAGTCCGGTTTCCTCTACGGTCACAAACGTTCAAGATATCCAAATAATTTCCCTGACATCGCCGATTGTGCACGGGCAAGATGCCACCATTACTATAAAAGGCACACCGGGTGTAAAATACACCATTCAAGTCATCTACAAATCCGGCGCAAGCGAAGCGAGCGGTTTGGAGCCGAAAACCGCCGGTTCGAACGGTATGGTCACCTGGAGCTGGAAAGTCAGCAGCCGAACCACCCCCGGCACCTGGTCTATCGAAATCGCAGGCGGCGGAGCGTCAGTCACCGTGCCCTTCGTTGTGACCGAATGAGAAGCAAGAACAATTAAGTACTGTGTTTTACCGCACTATTCACCGTTGTTTTTAAGCACGTCAATTCGTGTATATCAAACGAAACCCACCGCACCGAAAATCGGTGCGGCGGGTTTTTCTCATCCTGAAGATTCCGGGCAAATCCGGTCCGGACTCTGTGTTATATTACATATTGTCCTTGATCGCCTTCTCAATTCTGGCCTTTTCGGCCTCGGTCAGCGTACGCAGCGGGCGGCGGCAGGTGTCGTTGTCCAAGATACCCAATACCTTGGCTGCATACTTCATGCCCGGCAGCGTTCTGGCTTCAACAGTCGCCTGAACGACGTTGTTGAGCCGGATCTGTTCGGCCATCGCGGCTTTGATATCGTTTTGCTCAAACAGCTTCTGAACCTTGATAAACTTCTCAACCTGGAAATTCATCGAAGTGCCGATGGCGCCATCGGCGCCGGCAGGCAGTGCATAAGCGAAAGCCTCGTCTTTACCGCTGAAAATCGGTTTTTTTGTAGCCTGTTTGATGCGATTGAGCACATAGTAATCCGTCTGTGTATATTTGAG
Organism: Oscillospiraceae bacterium; assembly: GCA_035380125.1. Classification (NCBI taxonomy): domain Bacteria; kingdom Bacillati; phylum Bacillota; class Clostridia; order Eubacteriales; family Oscillospiraceae; species Oscillospiraceae bacterium. The sequence goes on along the minus strand of DAOSWV010000011.1, from coordinate 1,192 downwards.
TGCGTAAACCCGATCGTCGGACAGCAGATCGCAGTACTGTTCCAAACTCATCGTGCCCTGTGTGGACAAACTGTAGACCATAATTTTCAGCCCGCAGGCGTCGGCGATATCGGTATAGTAGCTTTTCACTTCACCGGCCTGATAGGGATAATAAAACGGCGGGACCGAGGCGACCGCATCCGCTCCCAAAGAAGCGGCATGCTTTGCGAACATGATGGCATTATCGACACCGGGCGAACCGATGTGCGCAATGATATGCGCACCGTCGGCGGCTTTCATGGCGACTTCGAGCGTCTTCTTGCGTTCTTCTTCGGTCAGCAGGACGAATTCGGCGGAACTGCCGGTCGTGTATAAACCGTCAGCGCCTTTGTCCAGCACGCTGCGCACCAGTTTTTTCAACCCGTCATAGTCCACCGTGTAATCGCTTTTAAAAGGGGTAAAAATCGGAACAAGGATTTTCGGATTTTCTCTTGACATGAAAACAGCCCTCTTTCATGAGTTTCTTGTGCCATTGTACCCCAAAAGTGAATCTCTGTCAATGTTGCAACTTTCGACTTCAAGTGCTACAATATGGACGCGCAAGCCATGATGAAAGGCAGGGAGATCTCTATGATACAAAACAGAAAAAGCGCCTTAAAAAAAGAGAATGGCGCATTCAAAGCATTTATGGACAAGCGGTGGTTCTGGCTGTTTTTCCCGCTGGCCGTTATCTACATGGAACTGGTACTCAAAATCGCCGATTATCAGAACCCGTTTAATGTCGGCTTGATATATATGATGTTATTTTCGCTGTCGCTGGGAATCTTCCTGACGATGCTGTGCACGCTGTTTTCCCCAAAAACCAATCTGACCCTTGCAAAAGTCATCAGCATCCTGTTCTGGGTCTGGTATTCGACACAGGCCGTTTACCACTCGATCTTCAGAACTTTTATGGTGCTGTTTTCAATTCAAGGCGGCGGTGATGCGATCACAAACTTCTGGAAAGCCGCGCTCAACGGCATCTGGAGAACCTCCCCCGTCATTATTCTTTTGTTTATCCCTTCTTTGCTGCTGATTTTATTCGGTAAGAAATTTTTAGCTCCGCGCAAGACCAATAAAGGATTTGCGTTATTGAATATCGGCGCTTCGGCAATCCTGTACGGCCTCACCGTTCTCATCATTTTAGCCTCGAATTCAAGCGCCATGTCCAGCA